>SUPS01000045.1:0-12153 GCA_005191415.1 Candidatus Helarchaeota ASGARD archaeon Hel_GB_A | reverse complement strand
CGAATATCTTCTGTAGATTTTTCCAAAGACATTGCAATATTCTTATTCGCCTCATCTAGAATATTCACTAATTGATCCCCTAATATATTGAGATCATTGGTTATAGCGTTAATTTTTTCATTTATTTTTGAAAGAAATGGAATTCGCATGAAGCTAGTTACGTATTTTACAATCAAAAACTTTTCGTTTTCCCAAATGGTATAATTTATCATCAGAAAATATTAGGAATTACTGATTTATCCTCCATAGAGCTCTACTTTTTTCCCAGATTTGTAGATCTCTATATTTCTTAGATGTTCTACCATTATCTATCCGATTCTTCCTACAATGTCCACCTTAATTTTGAGGTTCTCTCCTTCTTCAAAGTAGTCAATTTTATCAATGAACATGCGGTAATTCGTCTCAATGATTTTAGAGATGGTTGGATCTATGGATTTAATAGCATTTGTGATTAAAATACGGGTAACTTCCCGCTCATCCATATTAACTTGATATTTTTGACAGATTTTTTTAATTAATTGCCGTTCTTCTGGAGTATAACTATATTGAACCCATCCTTGGCTATCAACCATCGACCCACCTTTCTCGCATTGCGCATCAAGACGTCGGTAATTGAATGCAAAAACGAAGCTCAACCATAGCTTAAAAATATAGGTGCCCTGTTCGCCTATAAATGGTGAGATTAAATGCGAACCCTTTTTTCGTTTCCATAGATTCCACCGTGGCGTGAATGCCTCAATAAATTCATTAAGGATCAATTCATTTCGTTGAGCTTCTTGAAAAAATGCTTTTGCAAGTTTTCCTCCCGCTAACTCTAGCCTACTTGCGCCTATCACTCTCTCAAGAAATTCCTCGAATCGTTTGAGCGTGATATCTGCCACGATGACCACTTTACCTTTATCTATAGAAAAATATCTTCCATGATTTTTATCTCTTATAACTTTTTCAACTAAAAAAACATTGCGATAAAAATCTAAATTAGTCAGATAGAACAAGTCAGATGAAAAGATTATTGTTTAGAGGAGCCTTTAGAAAATTGAGTTCTAAGAAGTTAAAAGTCGCTTTTATTGGATGTGGGCGAATTTTATCGTTAAATGCCCTTGGATATGTAGATCATCCACACGCAGAAATCTATGCCATGTGTGACAAGAAAAGGGGGCGTGCAAAGAAAGCCGCAGCAGAATGGGGAGCGAAAGTATGGTATAAAGACTATCATGATGTATTAAAAGATGATAATGTCGATATTGTAGAGATTTTAACACCTCATAAATTCCATACACCAATCACTATTGCTGCTTGTGAAGCAGGAAAACATGTTAGCCTTCAGAAACCTCCTGCACTTCGTTTAAGTGAATTAGATGCTATGATAAGGGCGGCACAGAAAAATGGTGTTAAATTCAAAGTTTTTGAAAATTTTAGATTTCACCTTCCATATGTACATGCTATGGATCTCATTAAAGGAGGGGTAATTGGAGACGTATACGTCGTTAATTACCGAATGTGGAGCTCAATAAGTCCCCTCTCGTCTTGGAAAGTACCTTTAATGACCTGGAAATGGCGAATCGAAGAGGAAAATAATTACAAAATGCCAACTATTTTCGATGATGGTTATCACAAACATAGTGGATATGCCTGCAATTGTCATCTATAAGACAAAATCTTCTGCCCGATACGGGGTATGGAATGTATCTGTCGGTCCTAAATTGCCAATCCGTTCGGATTATTATGGATGTGACGAATTTGTCGAAATTCAAGGCTCCAAGGGGATTATTTATATAAATGGTTGTACCGGAAATATGTTTGTGGGATGTGATTGTGGAGGTCCTGGTACTCCAGGCGTTTACTGGATCGATTCCAAGGGAAATTGGCATAGTGATTGCAATCTTAAAACTAATTGGAAATGGAGTTTTATCAATAGTACTCAACATTTCATAAATGCGATCCGAAATGATACAGAACCGATCCTCTCTGGAAAAGATGCACGAGAAATTCTCCAAATTACGCTCGCCGCCGTGAAATCGATCCGTAGCAATTTTCAAGACATTCCCTGTAAATCCATCGTAGATGGAATTGATGATATATTAAAAAGTCCTCCCGAATCCGAAAATATTGAAGAAGATAGTTATGATGAGGCTGCATTTATATGAGTGAAGTATATTATACGGATGCGCGTGCAGATGTTCCCCTCCCTGACATTGCAAAAGGAAAAGCTTCTTTCTTTCAAGCAGAATATAGTTTAGTAAATAAATTGGCAAAATTAGTTCAAAAAAGCGGCGTATTTAATATCGTTGAAAAAGGCGACCATGTCGCCGTAAAAATGCATTGGGGAACTTTTTCAACTACTCGAACAATAAGAAGTATTTTCATTCGAAAAGTTGTCGAATTACTCAATGAAAAAGGTGCTTATGTTTTCCTTACAGAAAGTGCTGGTCTTGGGATGCTGAATCCTCGTTGCTATGGCATTGGACGCCTTAAAGCTGCTCAAATAGCTGGCTATACCTTTGAAACCTGTCTAGCACCACTTATTCCCGCCGATGGACTGCGTGGTTTTAATTATAAACGCGTAAAAATAAATGGTCTCCAATTAAAGGAAGTATATGTTTCTAAAATGATCGCCGAAGCCGATAAAGTAATCTCCTGCGCCCATGTTAAAGGACATCCCCGTGGAGGCATCGGAGGCGCCATTAAGAACATTGGAGTTGGCTGTGTCGCCAAACCATCTAAGTTTATGATTCATATTTATGATGAATACCCCCAAATTGACAAATCGAGATGTGATCAATGTGGCAAATGCTATGAGATCTGCCCTGCAGGTGCCATTACTGAAGATTTATCTATAATTCCAGAGATCTGCCGCGATTATCGCTGTCTCGGCTGTAATGAAGTCTGTCGTGATAAAGGTGCCATCCCTCTGAAATGGTGTAGTAGCAAAGATACTGCTATCCGAATTGCAGATGCCGCAAAAGCTGTTATACAAACGGTTGGAGCTGAGAATTTCGGTTTTCTAAATTTCATCCTAGATGTTACGCCCATCTGTGATTGTGTTCCTTATAGTGATACCCCCTTCGTTCCTGATGTCGGAATCCTCGCTAGTTCAGATCCTCTTGCAATTGATAAAGCTAGCCTGGATTTAATTAATCAATCACCAATTCTCCCCAATTCGATACTCACCAAGCCAATCGAGAATAAAATCGCCGCAATTTATGCGGAAAGTTTTCAATGTGATCCAAACTATCTCCTCCAAGCCGCTCAAAAACTCCAATTAGGACGCGTCAAATACAAGCTCCAGAAAATTTGATATAGTAGGTTTTAATTTTTTCTATAAGAAGAGCAAAGATATTGGAGCCATTTATTTAATTTAGATAATGATTTTCTACTTGCATATAATTTCAATGAAGTCCCTGTTTCTTCTATAAGGAGATATTTTTTAAAAGATATGATAATTCCAACAATTATTGGAAGTACTCCACCAAAAATCGTAATAGGAAGGCTAAAATATAGAGCCATCATGGAAAAAAACCCTCCTAAAATAAGATATATGAGAGAAAGGATCCCAAAACACGCGAGAATAACACCACCCACATAAAATGCGGTGATATACTCATTAGTCCATTCTTTTACGAGCGTTACGGAATTAATTTTTTGTGGAGTTATCTCGGTGAAGATTATTTGATTTCTGCATAGTAAAATGCGATAATTTGTAAGAATCGAGAAAAATTCATTTCCTTGATACTCAATTGGAAAGAAATATTCAATAATTTTTTCATTTGATTGAAGCGTATCTTTAAGTTTTGGTTTTCCAACAGAATCTAATCTAAATTTCAATTCACTATACAAACGATTTATATTTTTCAAATGTAGCTGCCCATCAAGGATCGCAGGTTTAACCGAAATAGCAGATTCTATTGTAAGAATGGTTTCTCCTCCCTGACTAAAAATTTTGCAAGTGATATCTTGAGTATTCTCAAGGAATCTTAAAAGCGTTTCTGCTTTTATTACTGCTGAAAACGGTTCATCAGACAAAATTGAGTGTGATATTAATTTCATTCTCAATCGATATCTTAAATATTGATTTATTGGAGCACTACGTAGCAGATTAACCAACATATTATATATTTTTTCTGGTGGAACTTCCCCTAATCTAAATTCTTTAATTTTCTTTCCCATTTAATCCCTCTAATTCTTATTAGTATCTAATATTCAAAATTAGTGTTTATAACGTTTGTTCCAACGAACAAATTTCACCAAACTCCAATTAAAATCTATAGAATATATCATCTGAAAAATATTTAATCTTATTATTTTTTATTATAAGTAGTAATTTCTAATAATGAGCTTAATTGGGTAATACAAATGAAAAACATTTCTGTTAGTTTAGAGGACGAGCTAATCAAAATTCTTGAAAAGATTTTATTAACTGATAAAACTAAACGATCACGATCTGCTATAGTTTCTGAATCGCTTCGAGAATATATAATTTCACATTATCCTCATTTATTGCAAAGAACTAAGGAAAATCTTGGTCCCTCTATTTTGTATCAACTTAAAACAAATAAAAAAATTATAAAAGGTCCATCATTTCGATTCACAAGAAAATTAAAAATCAATATGGAGCCTTGGAAATTAATTGAGTAAAACCGCGCAAATAATTTTTCCATATCAGATTGATGGATATGATTCATCAGGGAAGAAAATTCCCGATATTCCAATAATTTATCTTTTATTAAAGAGTCCAACTGGAAAGAAAATATCTGGACCTGCTATTATCGACACAGGATTTGATGGCTCCCTTTTTGCCAATGATGCATTGGTATTATTTCTATCAGATCTCCCTAAAGAAAATGAGAAAATAATAGGTGGATTTGGATCTAATGAATTTATATGTGAATTATTTAAAATTCAAGCGTATCTTGCTGACAACAATACAAAAATAATTAAAGATTTAGGTCAAATTTTGGTATATGTTCCAATCCAAATTGATTACCTCTCTGAATATGTGATTATTGGTCGTGAGTTACTAAACAGACTTAATATTTGTTTAAATGGTAGAAAAACAACCTTAATTGTTTAACTAATGTAGTTAGCTGATGATTAAGATTAATATGTATATTTAGTTAATCACCAAACTTGAGGTTGTTCTCGTTTAAATGGGTGAACCGTAATCGCCTGTGTCGGACAATAAAGTTCGCAATTATAACATGTCATACAATCTTCTGGATAAACGATCATAGCTTTTTTGGTTTTATCATTAAGTCTTATAACATCTGTAGGACAATATTCAGCACAATTCCCACAACCTATGCATTTTTCAGTATCAATGGATTCAATCATTTTTGACATATTCTATTTCTTTATTTACTTCTTTCCAATTTAATATGTTGATACGTCTCGTAATCGGTCCTAATTTGGACTTTTCATTTTGATTATTTTTGCAAACCGAGAAAAATTATAAAGGTCCAAGGACTGTAGCCTGAAATGCTTCTCGAATTTCCTTCGTCAATTGCCAAACTTTTGGAAGCATCATTTTCTCGATGAAATCTCTAGCAACACCTAAGTTATGAGGGAAATAAACTCCTTTTTGCATGAGCTGAAACGTGACATCAACGAGAATTTTGAGTACTTTATCTTTATCTTCCTGGGATTTGGGATCATAAATCATATCCATTTCTAAACAAGCATAATGTGGCCCTGAGCCACTATTAATGTAAGTACTCCAATTTCCCTCTTCGACCCCTGGATAATTTGCTTTCTTTAGGGCGTCCAAGAAGATTTCGAACGCCCAATGCATTTTTCCAAAAGGCATGCGAGGGGATTGAAGGAGAAAACCAGATGCTTTTCGCATTATTCGTGTAGGAACTTCATTATAATCCCACATTTTCCCCATTCGTAAGAGCCAATCTAATCGAAAGTCTTTTAGTCCTAAGCTTTTAAAGATTTTATAAATATATTCTGGTTTTGCATCTTTCTCGTATCCCCAGAATAAATGTTTAGCTAAACCAGTACCATTTCCTGGTTTTTCATCAGTTAATTCGGGATCATTCATAATTCTCTCAGTTCTTTTCTGATCAAGTTCTACTCTCCTCTTAGTTCCGAATAGAAAGATTTCAGTTGAAAAATTTCGCCCTTTTATTCCCATTAATCCCGAAAGTACTTCACGGAACGGTTTTTTAAAGATGAGTATTGGATTTTTTAGAAGCGATTTTGTAATTTTTAAAATTGCGGTAATTGAATGCTCAAAGATATCCATTAATTTTTCTGCATCTGCTTTAGTATGCGTTAAGGAGGGAATGCTATACATTGGACCATTTACAATGCCTCCATATCCAATTTCGCGAGCACATATTTCAGATAAGCAGCGTGTTAAATTTTTCAAGTTTTTAAATCCATACATAAGGATACGAGAACTTTCTGTCAATGGATAAATTTTTACACATATTTTAGTTACAATTCCATTTCTTCCAACGCTTTGATAAGGCAATCCCGTCATATCTGGACCAAAAGCCTGGACACATACGCGTCCTGGACCATCCTTGGGGTCTGGATGTTTTCCTGGAATATATTCAGGAACATCTTCAATAGGATTAATCGCCAAGGCACCTGTCCTTATTATTTTTCCATTTGGTAATACAAATTCTGCCCCCATAATTTCCATTGGTCCGTAACCATATTTTGCACTGAAGTACTTATCTCCCACGAAAAAGCAATTCGAAAGTACTGCCGCACTATTTGGGGCTCCTGGCACATTTACTCGATAGCCTCGGGGATCTAATTCCGCTTGAAGCCGCGAATAAGTGACATATGGTTCAACAGTACAAGTAAGCCCATCCTCATCTATTTCTAGAATACGATTCATACGTTTGAAATCTATCATAATCCCTCGGCACAGTGGAACTGCCATCCCACACACATTTGCACCCGTTGAAACTGGTAAAACTGGAACACCATATTTCAAAGCAATTTGGCAGGTATGCGCGACATCATAAACAGAATCTGGTACCACCACGATATCAGGAGCACGAAACTCATCGACTTTCGAGGATCCTCCTCCCGTTTGATCGCGACTGTAAGGAACCCTCGCGGCCCAATCCCGTGTCACAAACTTAGGATTAATGACATCTTGTAAATCTCTTACTATTTTTTCAGCTAATTTCTTATCCATCTCTGGATAATCATCTAAAACTTTTTCAATTTCTTCGGATCTAAATTCAGGTACCATTTTATTTACCCTCCAGTGCTTTTATCACTAATTCTGTTAATCCCATTACTTTTATTTCATTCAACCCAGTATTTTTCGCTTCTTGTTTAGCTCCATCCGTTAATCCACGAATACAAAAGGGACATGGTGTAATAACTGCTTCAGCCCCTTTCGCTCGAACTTCTTCCACTCTTAAAGTTGCAATATATTCTGAATAGTCTGGCATTCCTGCTTTAACTCCACCACCCGCACCACAACAAAGTGTTGCATCCATTTCCCTATCTAAAACAACTCGATTAATGCCTGGAATCCTATCAATTACTTGCCTTGGCTCATTATAAATTTGATTAGGAAACATGTGTCTCCCTAAATGACAGGGATCATGGTACGCAACCTTCATTTTCATCGGTCTAAATTTAAATTTCTTCAATTTATTAGCAAGATATTCCGCCATATGCATCGTCTTAAAAGGTAATGGTTTACCTAATATTTCGGGCCAATCTTTTGTGACTGTTCTATAACATCCCGCACATGAAAAAAGGACTATCTTGCATTTTAATCGTTGAATTACCTCTAAATTCTGTTGCACTAACCGTTCCACATCATCCAACTGTCCTGTCCTTATTAGAGGCGAGCCGCAACAAATTTCTTGCGAGCTGACTGTATAATTTTCTTTCGTGAGATCTAGTATTTTAACGGTCGCCTCTGCGACAGGCGTCAATCTATAGCCTGTTGTACAGCCAACAAAATAGAAGTATTTTGCCTTTTCCTTATCCAAAATCGACTCATTTTTCACCCAACTATTTCTTTTTGTAGATTCTCCATACGGATTGTTATATTTTTTAACATAATTAGCGAATTTCTGCTGGTTTGGAAGTGGTCCAATGCCCATTTTAGCTAATATTGCTCTAATTTTCTCTGTTATACGAACTGGAAGAATATTCGTATCACATATATATCTGCAATTTACCTCACATGCGCCACAGGTAGTACATGAATAGATTATTTCCTTTAATTTTTCAGATTCTTCGAGTGGGTACTCATTTCTCAAAATAGCCCGGGCAATTTCATTTCTCCCTGGTGCATAATACGCTTCATAATTGAAATATAAACCTGAAGGACATGTATCAGCGAATTTGTTCGATTTTGTAAGAGATGGTAATGCTTGCCGACACATGGCACAATGAACACAACTTAATGCCGCGTTCTTTAAGGCTTCACGATCTATAGTAAAGGCAGTCATTGAGTAACCTCCTTTGCTATTTGAATTGTCTTAGGATCGATTCCTCCCTGCCCCCCAAAAATAATGGATGGATGCATGATATTATTCGGATCCAAGCAATATTTGAGTACCCTCATCATTTCATAGTAGTTAGGAACACGAGGATACAATAATTGAGCCGTTATAATATTTCTAGGAACATTTATTACTGCATTTGCATTTATCAGCGTCTTATAGCATTCTTCATATAGGTCATGAAGATTTTTTTCTCCAATAGTTGGAAGTGCTGCAGGATCAATTTTTTCAGCTGGTGGGTCATAATAAATATCATATTCACAAAAATATGTTCGCCCCATCTCCAGTGAATTTGCTATAAAACCGATATTATCTTCAGGTAGTTTTATAGACTTAAAAAATTCATTCATTATTGCTCTTATTTTCTCTAATTTACCCGCTGTTGTATAAAATTCTATACGGAGGTGCGGTGCAAAGTCAAAACATCTTCCAACATTTTCAGGTACTCGAAATTCTGCTCGTAATAGTTTTGTAATGTGAGGATAAGATTCTTCTCCTAATAATTGTAAGCCTACTCGGTTCGCCGCTTCAAGTAAATCTGCTTTCTCCACCTCAATATATTCATCATTACCTGCAATTGCAATGATCCCAGTCCAATCCGCCAATTTATCCCTAAAATCTGAGTATTCCTGTCTTGATTTAGCTAGATAACTCGCTAGTATTTTAGGATCTGCAATTAATACAGTTTGTCCTGCATCAGTAGAAATGGTTATCTTCCTAAGTTTCATCAATATTTCAATTAAATTATTACCAGACGTGAAAAGAAATTCATACTTTTCAGGTCTATATTTAAGTTTTACAGTTGCTCGACTTACAATTCCAAATGCCCCTATACTTCCTAAAAACATCCTTCCTAAATCTGCTCTTGGGGAATATGGGTAATCGCCAGGTTCCCCACCTGTCTCTAGCCCTTCAGAACCCATGCCCACAAAAATTCCCTTTGAAATCGCCATTTGATAGGTCAAAATCATCCAATCTTGATGATACCCATATTTATTTGCTTCTAGTAACGGATTTCGCCCATAATAGGTGCTTAAAACCGAACAATCTGCAGGTAATCTTAAAGGTAACAAAGATCGTAAATTATAATACATTAGTTCTTCATTTAACTTGCGAAATGTAACACCTGGCTCAAGATCCGCACTCATTCCATCAAAACATTCCCGAACCTTCTCAATTCGGCTTAATCGCCGGAGATCTACAATAATTCCTCCTTTTAGTGCAGTAGTGCTCCCATGAAAATCCCATTCAGAACTATATGGGATGAGGGGAATCTTATTTTTTTGAGCAAATTTAATAATTTTTAAAATATCACGTTTCTTTTCAGGAACAAAAACTGCATCTGGTTTACTTTCTATTAAGGGAAAGAATTTATTTAATCTGAACTTACTCAATATCTTATCATCAGTAATTAAATTTTCAAATTTTTTTGTCCAATCTGCCATCTTTAACATCTCCAATATTTATGGAATTCGTTCTCGCATAATAAAACTTTAAATACAATTAATATTCAAAATGGCATATTTGCCTACCCATATATGTCACTATCTTTATAAGCTTATTGGCACATATTAATAAATGAGGGCTTATATGACATCAGAAGAAATTAAACAGAAAATTTTGGATTCATTGGCAAAAACAAATTTTGGAAAATCAATCAAGAAGATTTCAGAAGAACTCAAACTCAGTAGAACCACTGTTTCAAAATATTTATCTTTAATGAAACAAGAAGGATTGACCACTGATAAAAAACTAGGTGTATATTCTATCTGGTTCTCTACTGAAAAGATTAAAGAACTAGAAGAGAGTCCTTACCGAATCCTTATCCGAGATTTTTATAAAAACCTTCTTCTCGCTTTAAGTAAAATGTATCCAGATATAATCGAACGAGGTAAAGAACTTGGAAATTTACTTGCTCAAAATCTTCAGATTGAAAAATTTGTAGATCTTTCAGTTGTTCCCCCAAATAACAATTCAACAGATAAAAAATTGCTTGTGCGAATCATTCTCGAAATTTTTCAGAACTCTGATATTTTAGGTGAGAGAACTGAATCTGAAATTTTTGTATTAGAGAATCAAGGTGTAATTCGTATCAAAAATTCTGAATTTTTAGATAGACCCCTCCATTTCTATATTCAAACAGGTTTCCTCGAGGCAAAAGTACAACCATATATCTCATTTCCAATCCATGTTGAAGTGTACGAAATAAATACGCGAGAAAATTACTGTGATATTCTAGTTAAACTTGAAGATCAATAAAAAAATTATAATTTGGATTATCTTTTTGGTAAATCCTTATTAATTCATGATAATTTTTCGAGAATCTCGAATATAGTTTCATTTTTTGGGATATCTCTTAATGAATTCCCATAATAAGCCCATCGGATAATCCCTTCCTTATCCACTATTAAGACAGCGGGTAACCTTCCTAACTTTAGGAACTTGACCTCTTGATGCAATAATTTCGCAACAGAATGGTCTTTGTCGAAATAAATAGGAAATTTTCCTTTTGCGTATTTTAATTCTAATCTCCGCGCATTTTCAAAGCGATCCACCGTAATTGTGTATAGTTCTGTGTTTAATTGTTCAAATTTATCAAGATCCTTGGCCAAGCGAGCGACTTGTCTCTGGCAAAACAGATCCATCAATCCTCTTAATAAAAAGATTGCAACATTTTTTTTTCCATAGAATCTGTGGATATTTATATGGTCTCCATGCGTATTTGGGAGTGTAAATTCTGGTATTTTCGTCCCAACTAACTTAAACTTATCTTTCATTTTAAATCCCTTTGCATTTGAGTAATAATATCCCTCATTCAATATTTAATAGAGGTAGGAAATAAAGTTCTTCTAGAAATTTATTTATAGGATATCTAGAGATTATTTTTTTCATGTCAGAATTAAATCAAACAATTGATTATAACGGATTTAGGGGAGCTGGTGGGCCTGCCGCCCCTCCTCCTCAAAGACCGAACACAAATCCAACAAGACAGCGCATTTTACTATTAGTTATAACACCTTTTCTAATTACTATTGTAATCTTGATTTTTAGAGAACCATTCGTCTCAGTTGGAACCTTTACATCTCATATAATAAGCGCATTATGTGCTGGTATTTACATTGCTTTACATGATTGGATTATTGAAGCTTACGCCTATCAGAAAGGCCTTTGGTTCTGCTATGGGGGTTATCAAAAAATTGGACGACTTGACTTCAAGCATGTTCCGATTGATATGGTTATAGGTTTCATCGGAACAGGATTTAATTTAGCCATTCTAACGTATTTTCCTGAATTATTACGTTCGTGGGGCTGGGTCTTCTGGCCTATTAATGATCCAAGCTTGGATATCTGGCTCGTACCAGGTTTCCTAGTTTTAATCTCATTAGGTGGTGCATTCATAGATTTTCGTTCGAAAAGGGCGGGAGTTTGGATGAATGGACCAATTTGGTCTTATTGGAAATGTGCCTTTATTGCATGGCTACCTCTTTTAGGCTTTGGAATTATTGTAGATCGTGTAACATTTTATTTGCTTCCTAATCCTCTCCTACTTTCAGTGGTACTTACTGGTATATTCGGTATTATGGCAATAATAGTTATAATTCTGATAAAAAAATATTAATTTAAGTCAATTTTCTATTTTTTTGGTTAGTTCAGATAAATC
>SUPS01000285.1 GCA_005191415.1 Candidatus Helarchaeota ASGARD archaeon Hel_GB_A | reverse complement strand
TCTTATAGATCATATTAAGCGTAAAACAAAAGAAGTCTCATGAAAGAGAATTGAAATTTATACTTGTTCTTTTGAGTTCATTATCAAATACTTCCGTAAAACAAAAGAAGTCTCATGAAAGAGAATTAAAATTCTACAAATTTGTAAATTAATATATAAGACAGGAAGGAATTTTTTTAGAAGGGCCTCCTCCCCAACTTCCTGTTGCGCTTCCTGGATTAAGTAATAAAATATCATTATAGAGTCTTATGGATAAAGCATGTACTCTCAAGAGTCTTTTTCAAAAACCTGTTCGACAGCGGACACTCCCGATCCTTGCGGAAAAGAAAATCCAAGTTTCCTTAAGGAAAGTTCCAAAGCGCTAAAAGTAATTAAGATATCTTTTTCTTGCACAATATTCATATGAGCAATACGGAAAATTTTATTTTTAATTTTGCCTTGGCCACCTGCAATTAAAATTCCTAATTCTTTCATTTTTTCAATAATTTCTTTGGATTTTAGTTTTGGAGGAGTTTTTATTGCTGTAACTGTATTTGAGGCAAATTCTTCTTCTGCGAAGAGTTCTAATCCTAATGCTTTTGCACCTTCTCGAGTAGCTTTCGCCATTCGTCGATGTCGCTTAACTCTGTTATCAAATCCTTCCTCAAACATCATTTTGAGCGAGATATTTTGTGCAGCTATGAGGGGAACAGAGGGTGTAAAGGGAGTATCACCTCTTTCCTCGAACCATTGTTTATATAAGGGTAAATTTACATAATAGGATGGTATTGTAGTTCTATTATTAATTATTTCCCACGCGCGTGATCCAACCATTATAAATCCAAGACCTGGAGGGATACCTAAACATTTTTGACTGCCAGTTACTAATATATCAAAATTCCATTTGTCAGGATAGACATAATCGCCTCCTACAGAAGTAACACCATCAACGATTAAAATTTTATCATATTCTCGAGCAATTTTACCAATTTTTTCGGCAGGGTTAAGTATGCCTGTAGAAGTTTCATTATGGCATATTGTTATAAATTTTATATCTTTATTTTTATCAAGTATTTCGATTAAAGGCTCTTCTCTTAGCGCTCTACCCCATTCTATATTTAATACTATAGAATTTCCTCCATAAGCTTTGGTTATATCATACCATCGTTCTGAGAATTTACCTTGGATTATATTCAGTACTTTGTCACCTGGCTGAACTAAGTTAGCAATTGCAGAATCCATAGCAGAAGTACTTGAACCTGTGAAAATAAAGACATCATTCTTAGTATCGATTAATTTTTTAAAGAGATTTAGAGTTTCATTGTATAATTCTTTAAATTCAGGAGTACGATGGCCAATAAGAGGGCGTGACATTGCAGCATATATTTTTGGATGGGTATTAACAGGTCCTGGGATCATTAATAGCATTGTATTATTATCTATCATTGAGAAAAACCTTCTTAATTCGAATAACCGGTCCTAACCAATCGGTTCGTTGTCAATAAATGAAGAAATCTTCTTTATTTAACACAAAAATTAATAATATACATTAAAAATATTTCTGAGAATTTAATTAATGAGAATTGGTAGAATATATTTTAAAATGGGAATTTTATGCAAGAAGCGATTATCACAATCCTCACAGATTTTGGCGAGAAAGATCCATATGTAGGGGCAATGAAAGGGGTTATTTTATCTATTTGCCCTCATGCGAAAATAATTGACCTTTCACATAATATTCAGAAACATAATATTCGTGAAGGAGCTTTTTTTCTATTTTCAGTCGCAAAATATTATCCTAAAAATACGATTCATCTAGTAGTTATTGATCCAGGAGTAGGATCAGATAGAAAACCTTTGATTATCCAATCTAAAAATTTTATTTTCGTTGGACCTGATAATGGAGTATTATCAATAGCTGCATCAGAAGATAAAATTCAGAAAATTGTTACCATTACTAATTCATCATATTTTCTTAAACCCATTTCGAATACATTTCATGGGCGAGATATATTTGCACCAGTTGCCGCACATCTTGCGAATAATGAGCCTATTGAGAGATTTGGTCACATTACTAAAGATTGGATTCAGTTAAAATTACCTAAAGTTCAAGTTAAAGACAACATGATAAATGCAGAAATCATACATATTGATAGATTTGGCAACATAATAACCAATATCCCCAAAAAGTTATTACAAAATAGACCAGAATTTAGAAAAGGAATTTTGGAGATTAAAATTAAGGATAAAGAATTAAAAATACCATTATGTTCTTCATATAATCAAGTAAAACAAGGAGAATTCTTAGGAATTATCGGAAGTACAAACTATTTAGAAATTTCTAAAAATCAAGAAAGCGCAGCAAATGCTCTAGATGTGCAGATTCAAGAGAAAATTTTTGTTAAACTAAGTTAAATCTAAATTTTAATGGTGGTTTCACAAATTTGTTGAATTCGTTCAACACCTGAAATATCTTTGATGATATCGGCGACACTTTTTGGAACAAGCTCTTCCCAGGCTCCGTTGTTAAGAATTCGATTACGAACTTCTGTGGCAGAATAAATTTCACGGTTATAAAGTTGAGTAGATTTAACAGAAATTCCACTTTCGTATAATAATCGTTTGACAAGTGGATTATGACTATATGCAACATCAAAGCTGGGAACACAACTTACTAAATGAGCAACCCAAATTCGATTATCATTTGTGTCCATAAGCGGAATAATGTAACAACGAGTTAGATCAATGTCATATTCGAGAAGGGCTGCATGAATCATCATAATACGCTCTCCTGCCGTAAATGGATTATTGAAGGAATGACTATACTGTGCACTTCCAATTAAAATGATTAATTCATCAACTTCTTTCAAGATTTGTTGAATTCCCTTTAAATGCCCAAAATGAAATGGTTGAAACCGTCCGATCATAACACCTCGTTTAACCATTTTTTTCGCCCTCGTTATTTTTCCAATATTGCTTCATCCACTAAATACTTTTTAAGATCAATGAAATAATTGCGATTTACTCTAATATTTTCTTCTTTAAGAAGCTTGACTTTTTCTTCGATTCCCCTTGCAAATCCACCGACAAATCCATTACTTTTAATCACGCGATGACAGGGAATAATTATTGGGAAGGGGTTTTTATTTAATGCATTACCTACAGCTCGTGAGAGATTTACATTTCCTAGTACTTGAGCTATTAATTTATATGTTGCTACCTTTCCTTTAGGAATTTTCTTTGTAAGTTCCAAAACCTTTTTTTGGAAATCAGTCAAATTACTTTCTTTAAGAGACATATGTCCTTCTTACCTAAGATTCCTTTAAATGGTAGTAAATCAATTAATTATTTAAGGTTGAGGTTTGAACAATGACAAAAAATCCTATTGAGATAGATGGGGCATATGGAGAGGGAGGTGGCTCGATTCTTCGAATTGCCTGTGCACTCTCAGTAATCATGCAGAAATCAGTTAGAATATACAATATTCGGAAAAATAGACCAAAGCCAGGATTAAAAATGCAGCATTTAGTCGGGTTAAGAGCGCTTACAGAAATTTCAAAAGGTAAGCTGGAAAATGGCAAAATGGGAGCAACTGAAATCCTTTTTATGCCAGGTAAGGTAACTAAAGGGGTTTATAACATTGGCGTGGGAACTGCAGGGAGTATCGGATTAATTTTACAAATTTTACAACTTGCATGCGTTCAAGCAGAAGGGGAAATCGTCGTGAATATTAAAGGAGGAGCAACATTTGGTATGTGGGCACCAACTCTTCCTTATTTGGAGAATGTAACAATTCCGCAATTGTCAAAGATGGGATACAATATTAAAGTCGAGGTAAAACGACATGGATTTTATCCCAAAGGCGGAGCAAATGTTACCTTTAAAATTATGCCATGTATTGAATTAAAAGCTTTAAAACTTGAAGCTTTTGGGAATGAAATAACGGAAATAAATGGCATTTCAATCGCATCAATCCATCTGAAAAATAGGAATGTAGCTAAAAGGCAAACGAAAGCAGCCAAAGACGTTATTACAAGAAAATTAGGAATTACACCTAATATTCGAAGTAAATATGTAGATGCTTTAAATCCAGGTAGCGGAATATGCTTATGGCTGAAGACAGATTCTGGTGTAATTCTTGGTTCAGATATAATAGGAGAAAAGGGAAAATCCTCAGAGAAAATTGGAAAAGAATGTGCCGAATATCTTTGTGAAATTGCAAATGCTAAAGCGACTGTTGATAGATTTTTTTCAGACCAAATAATTCCGTTTATGGCCCTTGCAAAGGGAACTTCAATAATTAAACCAGATAAAATCACTAATCACACGAAAACAAATATTTGGTTAGTCGAGCAATTATTAGGGAAAAAGTTTGAGATAAATTCGAGAGGGGATTTATATGAAATTAAGTTAAAAAATTGAAATTAAGTTAGAAAATCTCTATTGAAAAGGATTATATAAAAATAAAAGAAGAATTTTAGGATGTTTCAATTAATTCCTC
>SUPS01000284.1:2182-4486 GCA_005191415.1 Candidatus Helarchaeota ASGARD archaeon Hel_GB_A | reverse complement strand
ATAAAAAAGGGACAAAAAATCAGTTATCCATAAAATTTTTTACTTCAATATTTGACTATCTAAAAATTTTACTTGATGAAATCCATAAAAAAGAACATTTTGACAGAATAGATATGTCTAAAAATAAACAACGAAAAAGGCAGCTAAATAATGAAAAAATATTCTCATCAACGGAAAAAGCCATAATCCATGAACTAATGTCCGATCCACGAAAAACATATATCGCTATCTCTAAAAATTTAGGAATTTCACGTCATACTGTGAAAAAAAAAATCGAAACAATGTTAAGACAGGAAAAAATTCAATTTTTTATAGGAATTAACTATCAAAAACTAAATATGGATTTTCTTGATGTGATCTTCTCTGTTAAAAATCTAAAATTTTTAGAAGAAATTTACACTCAACTTCAAGAATGTCAAAGAGTTTTTAGAATTATTAAAAATATTCCACAAAACTCTCTCTATATCCTCTTTGGAGTTGAGCGATCAAGTAGTAATTCAAGAAAATTATGGAGCTGTATGATTGAAAAATGGCAAATGGATGAAAGAATTAGTTCTATTAAAATTGTGTGCATTAATCCACAATTTTTTCCATCATTTATCCCATTATTTCAACCATTAAATGAAAATAATATGGATCATCCTTGCGAGAATTATTGTCCTTTGTGCGAGCAATATATTACGGAAAAATGTCCAGGTTGTTCTCGTTTTAGACAATTTGAGAAAGCAATTAATAAAGATTCTCAGAAATCCGACGAACTCTACTATAGTGAAGAGGTATATTAAGCTGGAAACGATTCGCTTTCCTATTGGAATACATGAACTCGATAAGCTTATAGGGGGAGGATTAATTTGCCCTTCTATCCTTTTAATAATTGGTCATCCTGGATCTGGAAAAACCATATTTACGATGCAATATCTTTTCGAAGGGGCACGTCACAGACAAAAAGGTATTTATTTTACTGCATTATCCAATCCTATAAATGCTATATATCAGTTTATAAGTAATTTCTGGTTTTGTGATATTAATATTCTTGGGAGAAAAATCTTTTTTATTGATCTAAGTCAAAAAATATCTCGTTTTACAACGGGTGATGAATTTCTTTCATTTATTGACGAAAAAATTTGGAAATATAAAATAAAACGAATTGTAATTGATCCGATAAACGTGTTAAAATTATTTATTTCGCCTGATAAAGAATATCGCCTATTTCTTTTTGATTTTATTAAATATATTAAAGAAAAAGATCTACAGGTAATTATTACCAAGGAATATTATACTTCGAGTGACCTCTTTTCATTTGAAGCATATATGACTGATGGTATTATTTTACTTCAAAACTCTCAGAGAAGTCTTAAATATATTCGAATATTAAAAATAATTAAGATGCGAGGCGTTCAACATTTTTTAAATCCTATAGAATACCAAATTACGAATAAAGGTCTGGTTTTAAAATTATAGATTAACATACCTTATTCCTTAAAATCTGTAGATTGCTTCTTTCATCCTTATGAGAAATTTAAAATGTGATGTGAAGGTTGGTGGATAAACTCTTTACCAAGAGGAGAGGGGGTGAGGAGGGGTTAAGTTTGTAAGAAAAAGAAAAATAAAGGTTTATCTTTCACTCTTCGCATCCCATTTATTGATTAAATACGAGTTTTATTTCGTTAATTGTCTTATTAACTTTTTTTATTAAATCATGCGTTATGATCGAACCATTACTTTGAATATTTCTATTCTTCAAAATCCCTACCCAATTTAGAATAAAATCTATAAATCGTATGATGATAGAATTTGACCGAATTGATTTATCTAGGTTCTTTTTATCGAAAAATAGACTTAAGATAAAATTACGGTTCCATTTTCTTAAAGGAATTTCTTTGATCAAAAGAGTTCCTTTCCCTGTGTTTAATATTAAAAAGTTAATATGTTTAAGTGCAAGTGGTTCTGTAAATCGATTTAAAGTAGTATTTAATAAAGAAGATAATACTGCTAAAGAATTTTTATTAATGGGTTTATTGATAGATTCAGAAACTAACAACCCATGCTCATCAACAATTAAACAAACAGAACAATCACTTTCCTCACTTAATCTATTCAAAATTCTTAGAAGCGCCTTATTACGTCCTTCATTCATTTATAATACACTCTCCGGATTTAATATAATTTCATCTCCTTTTTCCATCATGTATTTAATTATTTTACCTTTCACTTGCTCAATTTCATAAAATATTAATCCAATATTCAAATTTGATGGGAATAATACTAAAAGAATAATATTTTGATAAATAAGAGTTAAAATTA
>SUPS01000284.1:0-2172 GCA_005191415.1 Candidatus Helarchaeota ASGARD archaeon Hel_GB_A | reverse complement strand
GGTAATAGATGATTCATCATTATCAGAACCTGCTTTTATTAAAATTTGATTTAATTTTCTTGTGGAAATCAGATCAACAACTCTTTCAGCCATTGATAAAATTCCCGCAGAAATCGCACCTACCTCTGTAAGATGCGTTAAATGTTCTATTGTATCGTTTAATTCATCTGAGGCAATTATCAATCCATCTTCCGTAATAAGTGTCGCACTTGAAATTCCACTATTTGCTTTTAAATTATTTAAGAATTTTTGTAAAGTTTTTTCTATCAACATTTACGAAACCTCCTCTATATACATTGAATTTGAATTCGGCTTAATTTCCCCTGTTATTATCCTCAATAGTCGAATAATTGCTTCTTTTATACCAAAATTATTTTTGGCAGATCCGCCATATGTAAATTCATGAATCAAATTTGATACTTCTTCTGGAGGCAATGCTGTTTCCAAATCTTGCTTATTTGCAATTATTACGATTGGTATATCTTCTCCTAACAAACAACGACATTCCGCCAATAATGTCAGGGCATTACCAATCGAGTCCGGATCTGAACTATCTATCACAAATAACACACCATCACTAGATTTAGCAACCATTTCTCGAACTACCTTAAAATGAAGTTGTCCTGGGCTTCCTTTTATTTCTATTTTTTTACAAATCCATCCTGAATATTCATCCTTTTCATTGATATATTCGGATTCACTCATTATTACTCCATCTGAATTTGGATTAGGTCTTGCCCAGATGAGATGTCCAAGGTCAAATCCCACTGTAGTGGTCGATTTTTCACCTCTCCATAACTCTCGTAATGGTTTGTCTATAGAAAATGCATTAGGATCTAGTGTCTTTATAAGTGTGCTTTTTCCTGCTTGGAAAAATCCGGTCACATATATTTTATAATCATAAGCCTTTTGGAGTTTAATCATCCATTCCTCCTAAAAAAAAAATATAGTATAATTAACCTAGCGTAGCTTTAATTTTGTCTAGTGCCTGACTTACCTCGAAATCTATTAACCCAATTTTAGCATCTGCAGGAGCTAGAGCTATCAGAATCGCTTTTGCCAATGAATTCACGATAATTAACCGTTTCGATCCAGCTAACACCATTTGTCCTGGATCTCCCGCATTCAGGGTTTTTCCAACACGCGCACCAACCGAAGTTAAGGCAGCTGCCATGGCAGCTACTCCCCGTGGGTCAATATCTGCGTGTAATGCACTTGCCATCAATTGTCCTTTCGGGCTAACTATGGCACTCCCGTCAATTGCACTATTATTTTCTAATTCTTTCAGTATTTGTACTAATTTTTCAGCTTTAGCGCTCACTTTTTCACCTACTTTTTCTCATAATCCGGGCAATTTGCCTTTCCTTCTTCACTCACATATATTTGCTTTTTATTGCACCAAACCTGTCCTGCATCGTTTTTACTTCCTGCATGGACACAATCACACAAATTTCATCACCCCAAAGTAGTGTTTGAAAATATACATGAATTATGTCCCAAATCAAATTCTCGCTTTTCTATTTGCAACGTTTTTCCAGTTACCTCTTCTATTTCCGCTTCTAACATTGCTATCATTGGGCAAACGGGAATATAATCCTTACCTTCCTCTTTTGCAAGAATAAGACCTGCCTGTGAAAACACGCATTCGCCGATGTCAACAACTAATTTCTCATCAGTGGCTTCTACTATATTGAGCCGTTGACATACTCCCAGCTTCTTAATTTGTTCCGAAAATGATTCAGCTACGGATTTAACATCGGACCCCGTAATATTTATCTCGAGATCCTTTGCTAATAGATTTTTAGCCTTTCCTTTGTATGCCTTGGCCATTTGAGAAAATAAAAGGTGTGTTTCTATTCCCATATTTGCTACTGCTTCGTTTAAAATTATGAAAATCCCATTCATAAACTCTGATAATTTTCTATAGTCCACTTTCCTTTACACCCTTAGTTCTAATCCTCGAATATTCTTTGTGGTGAATCAGTGAAACAACTTTCTTGTATGGAAATAAAAGTTGTGTGTTGAATTTTGGGATTTTTCTAGTAACAGAATGATTGTAATTTGATTAAACACAAACCTCAATGATCTATTTTAATAAAGAAAATTTGCCAAAATGTGATTAAATGTTAAGTTTTTTGTATAATTAAACCACCGCTTTCTCCTTTAAAAACC
>SUPS01000044.1 GCA_005191415.1 Candidatus Helarchaeota ASGARD archaeon Hel_GB_A | reverse complement strand
AATAATTTTATTCTATTAAAATGAATTTTCTCCTATTGAGATGATTTTAAAGTGAGTATTAGGATTCCTGATGATTTAATAAGAGCGAAACGTGGCAGGTTAATGCTTGTAATGGTTGGAGCTGGCGTTTCGGTTGCCGCTGGACTTCCAACTTGGATCAATCTCTTAAAGAAAATGGATTCGGAACTTTCTAAACATCTTCATATAGAACCACTTGATATCGATAAATTAATTCAGAATGAAAGCCTGGGGCAGATTGCTTCAAAAATTTACTCAAAATGCCCAGATTTAAACAGAATTGCTCAGATTTTAAAAAAGATTTTAGAAATTAAAATTCAAAAACCCGAAGAATTACCTGAACGCCTCCAAAATTTGGCTGAATTGAAGGACGAAATGCGAGGTGCTTTAACTACCAATTTTGATAATTTACTTGAGGCAACCTTTGATATAAAACAAGATGAGGTAATTTATCGCTCTAATCCAGAATTAAAAAAAGAAATACAAGAATTACCATGGTTTTTATTCAAAATGCACGGCGATTGGTTTAAAACTCAAGATTTAATCTTAACTGAAGAGCAATACCAGAAATTACAATCTGATGAAGATTATTTGGAGACCATCAAGTGGCTTGTAGCGAATTTTGTTATTTTATTCGTTGGATATTCACTATCGGATAAATATCTTGTTAATTTAATTTCAGAAGTAACTCGTGAATATCTTGGACAGAATTGGGCTTATGCAGTTCTTCCTCGTTCCATGTTAGAAAAAAATCCAGATAAACTAAAACGTCTGAGATCATCTGGTATTAGAATCATTTCCTTTGATGATAGTGGTGGTTTTAGTGCCTTGGATTCCTTCCTAGACATTTTGTCTGCAGAAACAGGCGTTCCCGATCCTGTCACGGATTTCGTTGGACGTGAAGAACTTATAGAAACCTTAACTAATTTATTACATAAAAAGGAATCTATTCAATATAAGAATGCTATTATCTTAACTGGACCAGGAGGGATCGGAAAAACTGAACTTGCCCGTGCCTTTGCTAATAGAATCTTGACCGATGAAACTTTAGCGCAATATTTCAAAAATCCAGTTCAGGTAGATTTAATTGGAACACAAGGGACCGAAAAAATGCTGAATATTATCCGAAGGGATTTAGGATTATCTATTAATGCGAGTGAAGAGCAAATTATTAAAGAAGTAATTGAACAACGCGCCTTTATTATTCTAGATAATATCGAAGATCCATTATCCAAAGGGACTTCCAAGAATATTCAAGATTTTATCAATTTTATTAATTTACTAAGTGAAACTGGAAAAAAGGGCGCATTTATTTTGGGAACCTGTCGCCCTCATCCTAAAATTTCTGAATTAAAACTGCAAAAGCTCGAAATCCCCGATTTTACTTTGGATGAAGCATTGGACCTCTTCTTTTTGGTTTCAAATCTAAATGAAGAAAATCCAGAAATTAAAAGCAAAGCCGAAGTAATTATCAAACGTGTTGGACTTCATCCGCTGACCGTTAGAATGGTCGCAATGTATTGCAAAACTAAAGAAATTCTTTTCCAATATTTAGAAAAATTTGAGAATACAAAGGTAGAGAGAACTTTAAAAGGAACCGTAAGCGGGATATTAAAGACCTTTACTCTCGCTATGAATGCCCTAAGTGATGACGCGAAACATGCTGCTGCTGTTATTTCAGTATTTCCTTCAGGTGCTCCACCAAAATTAATACAATCTATCCTAGGCGAAGATTGGGCAAGACCTATCTTTGAATCTCTCAGATATGGTTTAATTTTTAACTATGCCGGGCGCTATAGAATGCTTGAACCCCTTCGGCAAGCTTTGAATATTGTGGCTGAAGAGAAATATCCTAATCTTAAAATTACTCAAGATACTGCGATTAAAGCTGCCGTGAATTACTATGCCGATGAATTTGCGTTTTATCAACGAGAGCGGAACGTAGGAAAACGATATGGATCAAATGCTTGGAACTTATATGATGAATCAAGCAACATCGTAAAAATTTTTGAATGGACCGCTGAAAATTTGCATCCGAAACTTCCCGAGATGTTAAAACATTCGTATGAATTTACAAGCTGGGCGGGCCCTATCATGGATAAACGTCCATGGCTTGATAAAGCCCGAGAAGTGATTGAACGCGAACATGCAGCGGGTAATATCACAACGATGGAAAAAGGCAACTTAATTTATGGCTTGGCGAAAATTATGGTTCGTTTGGGCGATCCTGAAAGTAGCAAAAAATCGGAAGACTATCTTTATACTGCTGAAAGATTGCTTCAATCCGTAGTTGATAAGAACCCGAATGATATCATCGCGTTAAAATCGCTTGCTTATGCCAAATCTACTTATTATGGGATATTAGGCTGGCTAGGTAAAAATTATGAGCAAGTTATAAAAGGCAAAGAAGAAACGGTATCTTTAGGTCGTAAAATTGTAAACCTTGAAGAAACTCCTGAAACTCTTGCAATGTTAGCATTATTTTTGAGTAATCTAGGTGTTCTCTATAATTTTATAGGTGGTCCCGAATATATTAAAAAAGGTATAGATGCTTTAAAAGAATCATATCAAATTCGCCAGCAATTGGCTAATATCCGCGCGGATATGGAATGGTATCTTGCCAGATCAGAATATAACCTAGCATTTGTCTTGGATGATTATGGAGATACAAATGATATATCTTATACAGAAGAACTTTTCAATAAATCAATCGAACGATATAAAAATCTCTCAAAGGAAATGCCAGGGGCTATTCTACCTCTCTGTCAAGCGTATGTTTATTCTAGCCAGATGTATCTCCATACTAATACTATCGAAGGATATAATATTGCCAAAACACGTTTGACGGAGGCGGTTAGAATTTATCGGAAATGGACAGAAGGTAATCCTGGCTCATATGTTGAATTAGCATGGGCATTGAGGTGGCTCGGAACTTTATACCGCCTTAAATTCACAATAGAACGCAAAGATGAATATTTACGAAAGGCTTGTGAGTGTTTTGACGAAATTTTTACAATTTATGAAAAAAATGGTGTCCATGGACCACATCAGGCTATAGAGCTGGCTTTTAGTCAGGCCGAAAAAGCAATTACTCTCTCTTTAATGGGTCAGCATCGGGAAGCTCTTATCCTTCTTAATAAGGCAAAACCTACTTTTGAATCTGATGCAAAAGTCCGAGAATGCGCCCGACTTCATCTCGCGGAGCTACATCATCAAATAGCAGAGATTTCTTATCGTGCAGGTAATAAAAATATAAATGAACTATTAGAGAATTTTCAAATCGCTTATAACCTTTATCTAGAACAGGCTCAATTCTATCCAGGTGCTGTTCCAGGATTTTTAGATATCGCTTTTAATTATCATAACTTTTTACTGAAGGTAAATCGAAAAGACTTAGCAACAAAAATATATCATGAATTCGAGCGATTCGGAGGATCCCCCCATCACGTTAAAAATCCAGGACATCGAACTTTTAAGGGATTTGCCCATAAGCAATAATAGAATTTTTTCACATCATCATTAAATTTAACAGGTTCCCAAAATGAAAAAAGAAGATCTTTACTTTTCATCTGCATGTATGCTTGCAGATTTAATAAAAAAGCAAGAAATAACTGCCGTAGAGCTAACTGAAATATTCATAGAGCGGATTAATAAAATTAATCACATAATAAATGCTTATTGTACTACTACTTTTGAGATAGCACGAAATCAAGCAGAAACTATCGATAAACTTATTAAAAAAGGTGAACCGCCAGGATTATTGGCTGGAATTCCTATATCCATTAAAGATGTTATTCCCATGAAAGGTGTTCGGACTACATTTGGCTCAAAAATTTATGAAAACTATCTACCTGAGATGGATAGCGTGATTGTGACGCGAATCAAGAAAGCAGGGGGGATTATCTTAGGAAAGACAAATACACCTGAATTTGGACATCGTGGCACCACGGAAAATCTAATTTTCGGCATCACGAAAAATCCATGGAATTTAAGCAAAACTTCTGGTGGATCGAGCGGAGGTGCAGCGGCTGCAGTAGCTAGTGGAATTAGTCCACTTGCAATTGGCTCAGACGGTGGTGGTTCCATCCGTATTCCTAGCTCATTCTGTGGTTGTTATGGAGTCAAACCAACTTTCGGGTTAGTACCACGTTATCCTGCAGAAGGGATCAGCTGGGCCACGTTAACACATTATGGACCTATAGTACGATATGTAGAAGACGCTGCATTACTACTTGATGTCATAAAAGGATATTATCCCGCTGATTATTTTTCCATTCCCGCCCCAGAAGTTTCATATACTAAAAATATAAAGAAAACTCCCAAAAATTTGAGAGTAGGCTATTCATTGACCTTAGGATTTGCCAAAGCAATTGATCCTGAAGTTGAAAAGGCCGTTATTTCCGCTGTCTCGAAATTTGAACAATACAATTGGGAAATTACCGAAGCTCCGATTAAAATAAAGAATCCTGAAGTGGCTTATATGACATTGATGACCGCTGGGTTAGCACATGATTTAAAACCAAAATTGAAAAAATGGACCGATAAGATGACTCCCAGCCTAGTACAAATGGTATTGGCTGGAGATAAATGGAAAGCAACTGATTTAGAAAAAGCAACACTAAAAAGAAAACAAATGTTTGAGATTTTCCATAATTATTTCAAAAATTATGATGTATTAATCACACCGACTACTGCCATCCCTGCTTTTGAATTGGGTATTATGAATCCTACTAAAATAGGTAATAAAACTGCTTCCCCTTTGACCTGGATTAGCTTTACTTATCCTTTTAATATGACAGGACTGCCTGCAGCTTCCATCCCATGTGGTTGGACAAAAGATGGATTACCTATAGGTATGCAAATTATCGGTCGACGGTTTGATGAGCTAACCGTATTACAAGTTTCTAAAGCCTTTGAAGAGATCGCACCTTGGCAGGAAAAAAGACCTATTCTGAATTGATCGGATTGCAAATTTCCAATAAAGAAAAAAATAAATTAAAGGTTGAAGGATTTCTTCAGGAGATCGAAATCCATTTTGCCTGCTTGGTAAGTTTTTCCTGTGGGAATATCATTTATGATCATGACGGCTGGTGCAAACAGCAGTGGATCAATTTTGTAGAAGTCTTTACCCGCGTCTTTGAAAATTTGGAAGAAAGGCTTTCCATAATCGCTTGAAGTGCTGGAGGGTACTTTCTTAATTAATTCTTCGAGGTTATCTTCTTCTGCGGCTTTGACATTGAGGGTTACTGAACCAGTCGCTATTATCGCATCATTCGTCATACCCATTGCTTTTAAATCTGATTTGGCGATTGGAGCAATTGGTGTCGTTCCATAACCAAAAACAACTTTTTTCGGGTCAAAATGGAGTTCATGGAGTTTATGAATGCCCGTTTCCACGATTCGTGCCGCTATCTGAACACCGCCCGCCATACTTGCTGTAGGAGCTACTAATGCATACGCATTTTCAGGATTTACGCCTGATTTTTCCGCAAACCAATTCATGACATCCTCATTAGGAAGCTGTCTTGTTTCTAAGACCGCAATCGAGATATCTGCATCATCTTGGTATTCCAGTTCTGCAAAGAGATCCTTTTCTTTTAGAGATTTTGCTCTACATGGACCACTTGCCATAGCAAAATAATCCATCCCTTTAGGTTTAATACGCCATCCCGCAAATTGAGAACCCATGCATGCAATTGCTGGATGATCCGTAGCGACCGTAAGCGCAGGTAATAAGTATTCTCCGCAATTTACCGAATCCCATGTGATAGAAGCAAGTCCTCCCAAACAAACCTCTCCCATTTTTCGTCCTGCTTCATAGCCGCCTTTCACATTTACACCCATGTCAATGACGGTACTACCGCTTTTTAATTGTATCACTTCCACATGTAAAAGATCAGCATTATTTATAATTTCTTTAACAATTTTCAAGGCATTTTCATTTACGCTTATCTTTTTCTCGCCCATAGAAGCTCACCATTAATAATTTTTCTTACAATTATATGATTATCTTTAAAAAAGTAACTGATAAGAAATAATCGTTACCATCTTTAAAAATCCATCAAATCAAAGTTCCTTCTGTGATATAGGCAATTCCAATTGAAAATCGCTGATTTAAACTTGAATTATTACAAGAAAAACCCCCATTTCTATATAGTTCTAATCAAAACTTTTCTAAATTGCACCAATTATTTTAATGTATGGTTAAGAAAGAAGAGGTTTAAGTGTTTCAATTTTTCGAATGAGGGTGGCGATGAATTGTTTCCAATTTGGGCGATATGTTCTAAGTAGATAATGATTAGTAGAATTACCAATATATTTTGCTTGTTTAAAGGCTTTCTCTAATGCTTCTAACATTGCATCAACGAATTTACTGAGATCTAAATTTAGATGAAAGGCTCTGAGGAGAAGTACAATAGCAGTCTTTAAGTAATTAAGGTCAAATTTTAAATCAAGGAGATAAAATGTGTCATAAATATCTTTTCCTGCCGTTCTATTATACAACGCAAGTAATTTTCTCGCAATTATATCTTCTAACGAATAAATTAAAAATAAACATGGTTTAGTAGATTCAAGATTTGATTTTAATAATTTCTCCTTTGGTGGTTTGGCAGCAACTAAACTTCTATGCGAAAAATAGAATTCAATCCGAATGGTATCTTTTTGTTGAAATTCATTTACATATCGACAATCAAACCTAAGGGTTCGATGAATCAAACCAGATCTCTCTAATTGAACCCCGCGAAGATTTTTTAAAATAGTCTTTACATGGTCTATTTTTGTACTTAAGGGACTTTTAGAAATATAATCCAAATCCAAGTCTTCAGAAAATCTCTTGGGAGCTTCGAGGTATCCTCTATTAATGGCAGTCCCTCCTTTTAAAATGAGTTGGTATGTTTTGGTTTTTTCAAATAGCTGATTTAATTGTTCTAATAATTCTGAAATTTTCGCGTCTTTACAAATATAATTAATTCCAAGCCCCGTTTTGACTGCAATATATTTGATTATTTCAGGATCAACCATAATACCACCATGATAAGATTCTATTTTTCCCAATATTGTCTACAACTCTCCATTTCTTGTTATATTCTCCCTTAGACCCCTGAATTGCTAATAATTTTGTGTTCGTTTTAACTTTTCTTCTTAAAGATTGTAAAATTTGTTTGGGGATCTCTATATTTGTCTCTGTATTTAGTAAATCTAGGATATATCCAATTTTCTGAGCCATCGAATTTGAGGAAAACTTTTCTATATAACCAAGTATAACTTCCCAGTTCAATTCCCCTATTCTGTAAATTGCCTGAGTAATTGTAGCGTACCCTCCAGCAAATTGCGGTTTAATGAGACAATCATAAATTGTTTTTTCGCGCGTAGAGACGTAATAATTCTTATAATGCGTAATTCCAATAGCCTTTTCTCCTAATGCTACCGCTTTGATTAAATAATTTCCAATCTCTTCGGTTCTTGAAATGTTCCACGTAGCAATGAAAATCATGAACGGTTCATAATCTATCAAATCATATATTTTCAATGCAGAACTAAATGCCAAATACCCCTTAAATAATGCTAGACCCACGAGATATGGATCTTTAATAATTGGTTTCTCAGTAGGAATTTCTTGAATAAGATAGTTTTCTCTCTTTAATCTATACAAATATCCCTTCTTTTTAAGGCTTGAAATTATTTTATTTATTTTTTTAGGATCTTTGTGAAAAAATATATCTTTTATTTGTTCACTTGTAATTATCCATATATTTGACCTACTTAAAAGATTAAAAACTTCCTGTTCTGATTTGGTAAGGTAGACATTCTCACTCATATAATACCCTATTACGGAACTATCCCTATAAAATTTTCACTATAATTTTTATAAAGACTAGTTCTTTTAAAATTTTGAAATTCAAAATTTTATTCCTTTTAAAATCCTAGCAAATTCTTAAACACTGGTTCTTTAGAAATAACTTGCCCTGCGTAGAATCCCTTCTGAACTTTTTCCCTCATCTCATCTATGTATTTTTTATATCCTTTTCGGATTATTTTTTTCAAATTTTCAACATTCCAATTCATATAACGGCGCGTAATTAATCTGAAGTAGGTACAATTATCTGTTATCATCGATGGTATCTGCTTTTCTAGTATAGTTCGGCACATATGGAATAATTGAATATCTGGACATTCTGCACATGTTAAATATCCTCTTTCCTCGCAGCAAATAGCAATTGGACATGATTTAGCAACTCCTGCCCCTGCTCCGCATCCAAGACAATTAGGTGATCCTACAAATTTTCTGAGAACTCGCTGAAAATCTTTAAAATCCTCATATTCAGAATTTTCTTTAGAAGGAATCTTTTCTTCTGCAATAATTTTCAGGATTCGCTTAAAACTTTGGTATTGCTTAGTATTTACCCCTAAGAAAAAACATCCGATTCCATCATCATAATTCACTTGATCCATGACTTCTAATAGATGTTCTGCTGCATTTTTGACTTTTTCCTCACTTAACCCTAGATTTTCAAACAATTCTTTGGCATGTGCCTTGGCTTTTCCCAAATAGGCATCACAAGCACCACAAAAAATCCCACATTTCCCTAAAATTGCTTTGTCAGCTCTAGTTAGCTGGTCTTTATCGGCTATTTCAATGGTATTCTGTTGATCTTTGTTAGAGGTCATTACATAAATTAAGGAACTTCTATTAAAGTATTTTATGATTTTTTTTCGTAATCAACGTAAAAATAATCTTTTGAGGCAAAATTTATGAAAGAACCAAAATTGCGAACTTTAGTTCATAAAAAAATCTCATTTGCTGGCAAAATTCCCCAAACCGCTCCAGATTGTTTTATTGCTCCCAATTGCTTTCTAATTGGTAATGTGATTTTAAAGAAAAATAGTAGTATTTGGTTTGGTGCGACTCTCCGAGGCGACACGGATCTATGTCAAATTGGAGAAGGGAGTGCCATTATGGAACAATGTTACGTTGAAAATTCGATTATTGGCGACCAAACTATGATCTCTCATGGAGCCATCATTCATAAAAGTCAGATTGGAAATAGTGTTCTTGTTGGAATAGGCGCACGCATAATTAATGGCGCGAAAGTTGGAGATAATTGCCTGATTGGGGCTGGGGCTTTGATTCTTCCTAATACAGAAATCCCTCCTAATTCAATTGTCATTGAAAAAGGCAAGATAATTCGTAAAACCACCGACAATGACCTAAAATACATCCAAGAGTCAGTCCAAGAAGTCCAAAGAAAAGCAAAAATGCTTAAAGAAATCCTTCAAAGACAAACAGGTTGAAAAAAATTGAAAATAGATTTTAACTTCCATTCTTTTTTTTCAAGATTGCTCTAATAACGCATTTAGGATTTCTTCATCGGAATAGATTCCTTCAGGTGGCTCTAGAATCTTTTTTAGCGTAATTGGTTTATAATCTAAGCGATAAGCGGTTCCTGCACTTTCCACTCCTGGAATTGTCGTTGGTATTACAATGTGAGAAACTTTCGTTGTAGGCGTTTGCTGGTAATCGATACAAATGATCGGAATTTTTGCAAATAATTTACAGACATGAAATGGTAGATTTGAAATGGGATCTGCACCTACCACTACCAAAAGATCTATTTTATCTTGTTTCAAAGATTCTATCAAGAAATTTGGTGTTTGTGTGGGAGGACTCGATTGAAAATCTGCATTCAATTCAAGATTGACGTGTTTTTTTAAATTTAGATTGAATCCAACAGCATTGTACCCTCCATCAAGAGGAACTGCCCCGATTTTTATTCCTTTTTGATTCACAGTTTCAAAAAATCGGAGTAATGTATCCATATTTTCTTGAGTTTTTGCGTAGCCATTCCCGAAGAACAAAACCCCGAAGTTCGCTTCTTTAATAATATTTGCAACATTATATATCGTTTTTCGCGGGATATTTGCAATGATATCTTCCGTAAGTGATTTTCCTTGGATAATCTGAATCAATGCTTCTAGAAGTGCTTTATCTTCTCCAGGTTCTATTTGTAAAATTTCTTCGGAAAATTTCGTCATATCTGTTTTTCTAATATCTACTGAAATGGCTACTCTATCTTCGATTCCCCGGTCTGTATTTGCGCCTCTTGGAAGGAGTGCAAATTTACTCAATAGCCGAATATGCGATGCAGTTGGATTACATCCCCAAAATAAAAGTAAATCCGCATTATCTTTAATATCCTCTAATTGTGGAATTTGAATATTTTTGGCATTTAATTGTTGTAATACAATTCCTGTTGTGGAGTTCGTGGCGCAATCAATGCCTGCCTTAAATTTCTGTGCAAGCTGAATACCTTTCTGTTGTGCTTCAGAAGTTGTGGATGCCCAACCATAAAAGAAAGGATTCTTTGCTTTTTTCAATAAATCAATGGTCTCCTGTATCGCATCTTCATAGGATATTTCTTGCTGTTTTCCATTAATCCGTTTTAAGGGTGATAATAGACGATATTTAAAAGCGATTTGATAGTATCGCCCATATCCTCGTGCACATACATGATGCGTGGTTTTAATTTTTCCGTTTTCGAGTTCTACAACGATATCATCACATAAGAGTGAGCATCCAGTACAAACGACATTTGATTGTAGGTCTCCCATATTCTCACCTTAATATTTCTATTGCACGTGTGGGACAATACATCTCACAAATTCTACAGTTAGTGATGGGCGGTTCGTATCTTCGACAAATTTTCAGATTCACGATCTTTGCTTTACTATCAAGTACCCTAAAAATTATCTTGTCATTACTTGGATCTGGCCCACTTCCGCCTTTGCATGCATCACAAACTCGTGCATTCGGCGGACAGGCTACAACACAATTTCCACATCCTGTGCAAAGATCTTCATCTAATGTAATCCCAGTTTCCAAAGCTCCTTCGGCTGGTGCCAGTAGTTCCTTTAATTGTTCATAGTTTGCTTGATACTTCGATTCTAATAAGATTGGACATTCATCAAGCTTCCTTTCCTGATTAAGTAGTTTAGTTGCGAAAGCCATACAGGTAGATTCTCCACATTCCTTACAGTTTGTTTTTGGAAGCAATTTATATATTTGAAAGGCGTTTAATCTCCCCAATAACTCTACTCTCCTACAATTTCCTTGATAAAGGTATCTATTTTCGTTACTTCTTCCTTTGTCGTTTCAATGTTAGCTTTAAACCAGATCTTATTCTCTTGAAAATCTTTTTCATCAATAAGTTTATTCGCCCATGGACCGTTTGCAATAACAATAATTCCTTCACTGGTCTCAAATTCATTACTAACTGCTTTGACGATCACTGAGCCACTGGCAGTTGTAATCTTTAAATTCCCTTCCTTCAGCCCTAATCTTTTCAAATCAGCCGGATGAATGAGACAAACTGCCGAATTTTCTAAATATTCTTCAGATAATTTCCCATATCGTGCTACTTTTTCTAAATTAATAGTCCGCCCAATTGTAATAATCATTTCTATCTGGGGAACTAACGACTTAAAGAAATCCATTTTAATCTCCTTTCCTCAATTGAATCACATTTTTTCTACAAAATTGCGTACAATTCATGCAAATATCCCGTATTTTTTCCTGATAATCCTTGCATTTTTCCTTATTTACTTGGAGCTCCTCCTCATAACTAAGTGCATGAGCCGGACAACTATTCACACAATCCTGGCAGCCTCTGCATTCCTTCTTATTTGTGACATACGGATAATAAAATTCCATTTCAATCGAACAAATTTCTCGATTAATAAAATGATTATGGTAAAATTTGTAAGAATTTTAAATCTTCCTTTTGGAATAATTGGAAAAAATTTAGGTTAAATGAAGAATGAATCTTGTATTTAACTGAAAAATAGGTTTATTTCGGGATCAAAGACTGATTTTTCTCTTTATTTAGGTAGATTTCACCTTTTTTCTTCGATTTAGGTGAGATATTTGCGAAATCGCCTTCAAATTTCAAGTAATTTCCGGTAATTTTTTCAGTTTCACTCAGCTCGATTTCATTAACTTCTCCCACATAGGAAAAAGAAGGTAAAATTTCCGAAAGTTTCCCATTAATGATGATCTTACCACCGCTCATCTCGCCCCCTACTCTAGGATCCACATCGCCATCTACTATAATCGTTCCCAAGTGCATGTGCGTCCCCAGAAGCGCTCCTGCATTGCCTTTTATATGAATCACTATTGTTTTTCCACGTAACCAGGATCCAGCTTCCACGCCACAATTTCCATGGACCATAATTTTCCCCTTTGAACTACCCCGCCAAGTTCCTCGCTTGGCGGCGCCTAAATAATTACCTGCTGAACCCTTTACCTCAAACTCGCCGCCTTTTATTTCCATTGCACAAAAATCAGCACAATTTCCTTCAATCGTTATTTTTCCTCCTTTCATATCATCGCCAGTATGCATTCCCGCATTGCCTTTGATTATTATTTCACCTGCAGACATTCCACTCCCAATATATTTCACCCGATCAACATTCCCATTGATGATGATCTTAATATTGGCTGGATCATCTGCAGAATTTCCCTTCACATCAAAAAATTCGCCGAGCTCTTTCTCTCGGTTCCCTTTTAAAATCTTCATCTTTTTTATATCTTCAATGCTCTTTCCTGCGACCAAATTAGGTGTTATTTCTACTTCCAACGGAACCGTTGGTAATTCTTTCGGGGTTAAGGTAAGCTCTGCCATTAATCTTTCTCCTTTTTCTTCTCTCTATACAATACGATGCTTAAAAAATCCATAAGGCATTATACAACCTAAAAAGAATTGAAACCTATATAAAAACTCATCGCTATATCGCACTTTAAAATTTATCCCTTAAAGATTATGATTTATCTAGAAAGCCATATTAACTGTTCGTTGAGCCACATTCTCTATATGAGCCATTTTAGGCATTAATACTCATAAAATGCGGTCTTTATGAACTTAATAATTAAATCTTCCCAAAATTCTTCATGTCATATTACTCATTTCAATTATGAATTTTATTTTCAAATTATGAATAAGATTTTTTCTCTAACTTGGAATAATGGTATTTATAATAGTTTAATGAGCTCATGTTTCGAGATATTATTCCGAATGTAGTGGAATTGTGATGTTATGTGTTCCAGATTCAAATTCTTTTTGACGAATTACAACATATCCTAATTTTATTAATAATTTTATTAACCTTTTTTTAATCTTACGTGACTACCTTTTTGCCGAATTACAACATATCCTAATTTTATTAATAATTTTATTAACCTTTTACCGCTGACTACTGGTAGTTTTCGCAATAGAAGAAACCTCAAATTCTGAGATCGATAAAATTTTTATATCATGCCCACTTCCTAAAAGTTCATCGAAATGTACTGATACTGCTTCCTTGATGTTATCTACTAATTCATCTAGTGATTTTCCTTGGGTAAATATATCTTCACCAATTGCACGAGCACACCAATATTTTCCATCATTATAAATTTCAAATTTTAGTAACATAATTTTGCCCTTTGAAATGATTCTAACTCAAAATAATAAAACCTTATTGATATAAGAATACTTTTAAATTCAATTCAAGTACAATTCAAATACCAAAATTCAATTACCTCAAAATAAGGGAATTACAATGAACTTAAAAAAAATTCTCCTTGTAAGTGCGATAGCATTAATGGTCTGCGGACCTTTGCTTTCCTATACTTCTACCTTTCAAAATGTTGTGCTAATAGACGATGATTTTACATCATTCGATGGAACTAAAATAACTGGTACCGTTATTCTTCCTAAAGGACATCAACCTAGCGATAAAGCTCCTCTTATCGTTTTGATGCATGGCTATACAGCGTCCAAAGAATTTTTCTACCCGCTAGCTACTGAACTTGCCCGGCATGGGTATGTGTGTTATACTTTCAATGCCAGAGGGCATCAAACTTCAGGGAATGAGAGTACGGTTGCATACCTTGAGGTTCGCGATTTCCAAGAAGCAATTACATATATGTTATCAAAGAATGGCACCTACGGCATTAATGTTACGCAAGTAGGGATTATTGGACATTCACATGGGGCTATGACAGCTACGATAGTAGGCGCGACCGATCCTCGCGTTAATGCGACGATTCCCATTTCAACAGGTGCTAATACGTCAGTGTTACTTGGAAAATTTGGCTTAATCAGTTCATATCACGTGTATGCTTCGCTTTTAAACTTAAACATTAATTTGTCAGATCCAGACGAGCTTTGGTTACGCTCCCCAATTAGATATGTCAATAGTTCATATCCATCGAACCTTCTCCTCATCAATGGGGAGTATGATGAAGCTTTCAGCATTCAGGAGAACAAGGAGATTCTTGCAAAAGCCATTTGGAACGATAGTGCTCTGGCGAATAATGTTGTTCCAGGTGTGATATACAATGCAACGGGAAATATGCGAAAATTGGTAGTGGAATCGAATGTGGAGCATTTAATGGAAGCATTTATGCCACAAACTTTCAATGAAACAATAACATGGATGGATCTAACGTTTTATGGCGGACTTCGAGAACCTGTAAATACTACTCCACTAATGCTCATGTTTCTAGGAATTCTGCTCACGCTTTTCGGCGGGCTTGTTGGATTCTTTGTATTTACTTCCTATCTTGCTAAATGGCTTAGAAAAAATGTAGAACCACCGCCGACCATTGCACAAGATCTTGAAATAAAACAAAAAGGTATTTGCTTTGCGGCGTATATCGGATTATATGCAGGAATCAATGCACTTATTCCCTTAATTGTCTTTAATATTCCTGGGCTCCACGGTTGGATTCCAAATCTCTTCGTTGATCTCCTTGGCATAATTTCTGTCTTCACAGCGTTACTTGCCGTACCTGTAGTGCTGTTTCTCCTTTGGTATGAAAAGAAGACCTTAGGAACAACATTGGCGGATTATGGGCTAGCTAAACAAGGAATGGCACAGTCGGCCATCTTGGGAACTATCCTTGGATTCTTTCTGGTCGGTATTCTGGCATTAGCCGTTTCTGACTTTATCTTAGACCTTGTCATCGATGATGTTGTTGTTTTCTTAATTACTTTCCTAACATCTCTCCCATATATGTTTGTTACAGAGCTTCTATGGCGTGGATTCATCCAGACAAAACTCTCAAATTATAATAAGTATATAGAAGTCATCGCCTCCGCCATTATCGTTGGAATACTTCAAGGCATAGGAATCTTCGCATTGATGCTTGTCACTATCCCCATGTTAGGTCTTCCAAATACCATACTTATCAATGAAAATCTGCCTGCACTCAACCTCTCACTATTATCCTTCATCGGATTCGGAGGACTCTATATTGGCTTGAGTATCTTCGCTGGTTGGATCTATCAACGATTTCGTAATGTGATCGGCACTACTCTTTTCCTCACAATTGTCTTCAGTTGGCTACTTGTCGCATGGCTTCCCCGTGTATTCTAAATTTATTTTTTTATTTTACACCAGATAAATATTTAATTGTCTTCATAATTCAGTTTTCTATAACCGTATTTAGTAGGTGAGAGTTCTAAATGAGTGAATTAGGAATTAAGGAAAGATCTGATAAAGATAAATATGCATCCACCTTGGATTCGCTGATAAACGAAAATGTCTTTGTCATGAAATACCTTTATGAGAATTTTTCAATGGAGGAAGTGGAAAAATATTGCAAATGGGACGTAGATCTATCCGTAGAACGAAGAATCGGTCCTTTAAAAAATGCCCTAATTCAAATGCTCCAAAAACTCGCGAAAAAACAGCTTTTGAATATGTTTATAAAAACACTGATCGATGAAGGGCAATTCCTTATTCCACTAAAATGTTATGAATCCATAGAAATTACAGATACTTCAGGTAAGATCGTAATTAATAAATGTCCCGCGAAAAAAAATTTTAATAAAGCGGTTAAAAAATTAGATTGCAAGGATTACCCATGGGCTTCAGAAGGATTAGGTTATTGTAAATATTGGTGCTCACCACTCTTTCAAAAATTCCTGAGTTATATAAAAGTTCCTTTGGAGATGGAATATACTAATAAAGGATGTATAATTACAGCCCGTTTTAAGGAATAATAATTTAAAAAAACTCTAATAATGTACATTTCTGCTGCTTTTTTTCCTCTTCATCAAGACGCTGTGCTTCATAAGCTAATCCACCTGCTACCTTTCTAATCATTTTTTCAGGCAGGACTTTTCTTGCAAGGCGAATATTTTTCCGACTTTTTATATATTGCGAATCGTAATAGCATTCCCATGTTTTACTAGAAAACTTTTCTGGCGTAAGGATAGCCGATAGTTGTAATCTAAGGAGCTGGCGTATATTATCCAGAGAATTTGAGTTTCGTTTAAAAACCCAATAATTCTGCTTAAATTTGAAAGCTGGAAAATCAATATCTGACCTATTTGTTGCGATATAACCTTGCTTTTTGGTAAAAAATAGAATAATAAACGTTGGATAGCGTTTACAAAAAAAATTAAACATTAAATCGATTACATCATGTTCTGGATAGACCTCACTTACAAGAAGATATTCTGGGTAAAGTTCAAATCGGATAAATGCAATTAATCGATGTACTTCACCAATTACTTCTCGCCCTCGTGAATAGAATTGTTGCGCAAGCTTCGTCATTTTATTTTGGATTATTGCTGGATTCTCTTTTAAAACTCGTGTTACTCGGGCTATTAAGCTGTCTCGCTTTGATTTTCTGTGGCGTTGCGCCATTTCAAGAAAATAATTCAGTGAATTTTTTTCGAGATTGCCATTATCAGAACATGACACGTAACTTTTCACTCCCATCTTGGTTCTCGATGAAATTATCTAACTGAGTTTGTCGTTTTCGCGAAATAGAAATATAAGGACGGGCTCGTTTTAATACAACTCCTATATGAGATAGTTGTCGAAAATTTTCGATAGCTATTTTATGTTTTCGGAGATTTATTATTCTTCTAGCTGAACGCGGTCCAATTCCAGGCACCCGTAATAAATCCCGATAGCCAGCTTCATTTATCTCGAGAGGAAACCAGTCTGGATTGGCATTTGCGATAAGAATCTTTGGATCTTTTGTTAAAGGAATATTATCATTATCATCAAAGGCTAATTCTAATTCAGAAAATTTAAAATCATATTTACGCAATAACCAATCCGCCTGATAAAGCCGATGTTCTCGTATTACGGGCGTTGGGGAGACTTTTTCTAATGGAGTTCCCTCTACTGGATGAAATGCTGAATAATAAGCGCGATTTAAATTCATCTTCTCATAAAGCCATAGAGACATCTTCAAGAGTTCTTTATCTGATTCACCTGCCCCGCCCACCACAAATTGTGTTGTATGACCTGCAGGAATATATTTACGGGCTTTTAATCCTTTAATCCAGGCAATCCGCCTTAGAATATCTGTCTTAAATTCTTTTGTTCCACTTAATTCTCGAAATCGGCTCACATTAGGCGCTTCGCAATTAACGGATATCCGATCGGCGTACTCTGCTCCTTCTTTGATAAGAGAGTAAGGCGTCCCTGGTAAGATTTTTAAATGAACATATCCCTCAAAATTTTCCTTCATTCGTAAAAGCTTAACAACCTCTATCATATCTTCCATCGTCTTTTCGGCATTTGCACAAACTCCACTGCTCAAAAATAATCCTTCTACATAATTTCGTAAATATAAATTAATAAATAATCTAACTAATTCTTGAGGTTCAAAAGAAGTCCGATTACGGATAGTACATGAAGAATTGAAACAATATCTACAATCATGAATGCATTTATTTGTATATAATACTTTTAAAAGCGTGATACATCTCCCATCGGGGAGAAAAGAATGACAGAGACCTGATCTTGTGGGAATTCCTATATACCCCGTCGTTTTTACCACTCTACGAGTTGATGCGGTACTAGCACATGTATCATACTTGGCAGCCGCCCCTAAAATTTCTAATTTTGCGAGAAGACTCATACAATTATCCTTTTCTTTCCCTCTCTCATTAATTTTTAGGATTTTTGTCGAAGATTGAAGGGATAATTCATCCGTTTGATCTGATTTATTGTGCCTCAGAGAGATGGTTGAAAGTATTCTCCTTCAGCTGACAACATTTCTTTCGTTTTAATAGGAAATCCATCTTATACTCCAGAACAATTAAGACGATGATTACACCTATTTCAATTCCTAAACCTTCAATTATCCATAAAGGAAAAGCCCACTGGACGTCCTCGATTATGATCGTAAAACTGGTGGTAGCGGTATTGTTTACAGTATCTGTAACTGTAAGTTTAACCTGATATGTCCCTGGGGTTGAATATACATGAGTTACCACGGGATTTGTAGTTGTAAGTATGGTGCCATCGCCGAAATCCCATATATAACTAATTATTTCAACATTATCGGTGGAATTACGCGCATCAAATTCTATCGATGTCCATATCAGTGCTTTTTGGACGGAACTAAAATTTGCTACTGGCGCAGTTGAATCCGTTACGTTAATCCATATTATATCGGTATCCCACCAACCTGCGAAATCCGAGACCTTTAAAGTCACCTTATAAATACCAATCGCAGAGAAAGTATAGTAAAAGGAGATATTCGTGTAGGTTTTTGGTACAATATCTATAAAACTCCATCTGTATTCTCTAATAGCGATATTATCAGCTGATTTATTCGCATTAAATTCATATTCTGCACCTATCTCAATTGTCTGATTACTTCCTGCATTAGCTATAGGTAATGTCTTGTCTAATTTGATTCCAGTCAATATGTGATGCGGATTCTCCTCATTATTTGCCAAATCCACGCTCCAATATTCTAATTTATTGTCCGCACTTTCATATGTTATAACTGGTTGCCCATTAGCGCTGAGATTAAACGTCACTCCATCATTGATCCTATAATATGTCGCTGCAATACCTGACAAATTGTCGTTTGCTGTGAGATTAATTGTAAAGTCCGAATTATGCCATAGTCCATCATAATCATTGGTCGTGTTTGGTGGCGTAAGATCGTAAATGATTTCTTCCGATGTATTTACTGAATTCCCTAAAGGATCAAAGGCTACAATCTCAATAGTATGGTTGCCTTCTTGAAGGTCGGTTATTTGGTAAGATTTTATTACAGATGCGAGGTATTTCTTGAATTGGCCATCGATATAGATTTTAAAATGATCAATTATTCCCGTAGAATTCCATGTTATTTCAATTGGAAGTGAGTTATGTCTCGTTTGAGATGTAATCGTGACTGATAAGGTCGGTAAAGGAAGGGATTCGTTTTTAATAATCCATGCTTCGTCAAATACATCGCCTTGATTATCCACAGCCTGCAAATGAAGCGTTCCATTCGTAAAAACATCGATTACGCAAAAATGATACTTTTCAGCCCCATTTGCATCATACCAATGTGTATTTAGTGAGTATAAAGGCGCACCCCATCCTCCTGAGATAACATACATGGTTCCGTTCGAATAAAATTGAGCTTGTGTTTGAGATGCAGTCCAATTAATAGGTTGCGTGCGCAGATATGCATGATCATGCCCTGAAAAGACAATATCTACATGATATTTATCGAATAAAGGAACCCAATCTGTAAGAACTCCCGCATGCCCCGATGGGCGTGTTGCAGGAAACGGCGGCTGGTGAAACATTACAAATTTCCATTTATAATTTGAATGATTGATCAGATCACTTTCCAGCCACGCCTTTTGAGCCCCTGCAGTCGAAGTTTCAGTACTTAACACAATGATATGGATATCTGGTCCCCAATCATAAGAGTACCACATCTCATTCCCAGGTAACACAAATTGGCTGTAATAATTGATAGAATTCCCTTCATGATTACCAATCGCAGGTATGATGGGAATTGTCATGTTCTCATTAGTAATCCAATTACTATCTACATCTGAAAACCATGTATCCCATAGACTTTGAATTGTTCCATCATTTACCATATCCCCACTGTGAAGCACAAAAGCAGGGTTAAATTTTGCCATGGCTTGTGATATCTTTTCGCGTTCAGTCGACTGACTTCTGCTGTCCCCTCCTACCACAAAACGAATATCGGTTGCCCCTGATGGGGCTGTGCGAAAGGATCGTTCATTACTATAGCCTCCTGTATCTCCTCCACATATAAAATAATAAGTAGTATCAAGGATTAAGTTGGCGAGTTCTACCACGTGAATATAGCCTGAAGCTCCAGAATACGTAAAATTATAACCTGTGGCATTATAACGATAATCGCCTGGGTTGCCACCGCGTGAAACATTATCATAAAGAACAATGTCCCCAGAATCTGCCGCCGTGGTTTGCCAGGTTATAGTAATTGTTGTACTTGTAGAATTTTGCCAAGTTAAATGAATATGAACCGGATTATCCGCTGCATAACTCCGAAAAGAACCATAATAAAATATCGAAAGTGGAGAAATCATAATTAATAAGACTAATAGAAATTTCTTCCAGAATTTACGATTACATAAAATTAGAAGCAGCATCTATCTGAATAATAATTTTCGTAGGTATAATAAATTTCTTTTTAATTCTTTTA
>SUPS01000283.1 GCA_005191415.1 Candidatus Helarchaeota ASGARD archaeon Hel_GB_A | reverse complement strand
AAAATAGAAGAAATTCTTTTAAAATTAAATACTAGTGAGTAAAAATAAGGATGAAAAAATAATTCAATTAGCTTAACCTTTTTTTTCTTCAGGTGAGATAACATGACGAATCTTGTGAATTATTTTGAATTAGGGCAGAAGGCTTATAATAACAAGAATTATAATGATGCAATTAATTTTTTTAATAAAGCATTATCCTCTGCAGATGGGGCGCATCAAATAGAAATCTATAAAGCGTTGGGCGAGATTTATTACCGTTTTTCTCAACCGAAAGAGGCAATAATTCATTACACAAAAGCGTTACGAATTGCTTCGGATCTTAAGGATATTAAAATGGAAATTAAATTACTTCAAACGATGGGAAACATCTGTCATGAGGTAAAAAGTTATCAGGAAGCTATTAAATGCCATGAAAAATGTTTGGAGAAATTACAGAAGGTCCAAGACGCTTCGACTAAATCAGATGTAATGCGTTCATTAGGAACGCTGTATTCCATTACAAAAAATCATTTAAAAGCGCTTTCTACGCTTAAGGAAGCTTTAAAGCTTCAGCGGGAAGTGGGGAACAAGCGGGGAGAAGCAATGACTTTATATGAACTTGGGATGGAACAAGCAGATATGGACCATAAACAAGAGGCTCTTATGAATCTTAGAACTGCCTTAGAGATTTTCAATAGTCTTGGAATGGACCAAGATGTAAAAAAAGTTCAACGTGAAATCTCAGGCATTGAGTATGAATTAGAAGAAGAAAAATGGATGGAAAAATCCTTACCAAAATTAAAAAAATTTCATCATATCTAACAATAATTTATTTTATACCAATTTAACCGATCCGTTAATTTAAAAAGAAATCCAATGCTGTATTTTACTAAATTAATCATGATATGTGTTTAGAGTTGACATGGAAAACGAAGCAAGAAGTGCGAGAGCAAGTTTGGGAAAAGATGACTCGCGATGAAATTGCACAATTTCCCCTTCCCTGTTTTGGACGAATTCCCAACTTTATTGATGTAGAAAAAGCCTCCAAACTTCTTTTAGACCTTCCAGAATTCAAAAAAGCTCGCTTTATTTTTTCAGCCCCAGATTATGTGCTGCATCATATACGTGAAATTATTCTTCAAAATCGAAAAGACCTACTTGTGGCTACACCTCGCATCCAGGAGTTCCTGATGTTGAAAAATATTCCATCAAGGATAATTCGGAAAGCCATTACTATTAAAGGTATGTATAAATTTGGTGAGCAAGTTCATATCAACCAGATCTCGCGCCCTCTTGATCTGTTCTGTCAAGGAAGTGTAGCTATTGACCGAAAAGGAAATCGCCTTGGAAAAGGAAAAGGGTATGGCGACCGAGAATACCATCTCCTACGACAGGAGGGAATTATTGATAAACAGACCCTAGTCATAACAATTGTACATGATGTCCAAATATTAGATGATTTCTCTTACTTAATGGAGAAAAATGATGTAAAAGTTGATCTCGCACTTACACCCACAGAAATTATTCGATTTTAAGTATTTATACTGCTTTAAAAAAGAAGCCATTTCCAGAAAAATTGAAAAAGAAAAAGATTAAATTTGGATTTTAAGCGACAGGAAAAAAAGCAAAGATAGACGCGAGGAGGGTTAGAGCTATTCCTAAAGTCGCACTGTAAAATGCTATGTTTAATTTACTTGCCTTATGGTTGTTTAAAACCTGGTTATTAAGGAGGGCATCTGAATAGTTTTTAATAATTTCATCTTTGATAATGATTTCGTTTTTCTGTAAGAGGTCATCAATTTGCTCTGGAGTGAGCGTTGCGAACGGTCGCATATAATTTTTCAATTTTACGGTAAGCAGCGCGAAGATACCGCTAACGGTAAAACTTATTATGGCGCAGAAGAAGCAGACAAGGAAAAATACGTTATTAACCAGGCTAGAAGATGCCAATTGACTCGAAAATAAACCTGTTATTAAACCCGTGATAATACCCGAAAATCCTAATACCATACTTGCTTTATTTTCTAGAGTATCCTTTCGACTTTCTTCTAGATTAAAAGTTTCTTTGTAAGAATCCAGTAATACATTAAGTGATTCCGCTTTTATTTTTGATATACTTTGCCTTTCATTTTTATGGAGTTCTTCTGACAAGCTAACTTATCCTCCTTCCATTATTGATTTTAATCTATTTAATTCTTTCAAAAACTCTGTACGTAAGTTTAAAAGACCTGAATTAATTACTGGTCTTTTTCCCGGCGGTTCTGCGGGAGCCTGTGGTGAAGATGGGGCAGCAGGAGATATTGCTGGAAGGGTTTGTGTCTGGATTTTGATAGGAGTGCCTTCTGATCCTTTCGGAGGTGCAGGACGAGCATGAACTAATTTCTCGATAGGAGTTTCAGTTTCAATCCGCCCCCAACGAAAAAACCGATGTCCTGCATGGTGTTTTAGGCATTCGTAACTTGAACATAAGTCATCCTCACAATCTATACAAAAATAAAGATATTCACCGTTGTCTATCAGCTTTCCACAGCAGTTACAAATGAGATCCGTCTGGTATCTATATAATTTGCCACCTATTGGAAGTTCTATTTCAAATATTCTTTCTTTGCCCATTTAACTCACTTTTGTTAATTTATAGTCTTTTTTTGTATAAATATTCTTATTTAGTATTTTATTTTTACTAGCGACTTTCAGAAATGACTTAGGTCTTGAGGGGTAATTGCTCCTTTATGCAAGGCGGTTGCGATTAAAACCCCAGCTATACCGGCATTTTTTAAAACAACGAGATCTTGAATATTTCTGGCGCCTCCTCCGGTGATAATTGGAATAGATGTGGTTTGAAGAATGTTTTCTAAAAGCTGGGTCATGACACCTGATTCGGAACCGACTTTAGTAAGTTCAAGGACAATTAATTCCTGAATGCCGATATCTTCAAAATAGTGAATTGCGTTAATAGGGGTTAATTGTCGAAGTTCTTTAGCCTTAGTGAGGATTTTCCCTTCTTTCAAATCTAAACTAACAATGATGTTTCTTGGAGAAATTTCATCAACTACCCTCTGAAGGTTCGAGATGGAGCGAAGGGTTTCAGTACCAATGATCACTTTATTAACTTTTTTTTCTAAAAGAGAGGCAATCGGCTCGGGTTCATCTACCCCTGGATCAATCATTATTTTTAATTTTGTTTCAGCAATAATCTGTTCGAGATAAGGAACGGCAAACTGCTGATGCATAATCGCATCCAAATCTGCAATATAAAGTTCTGAAATGGGAAATTGTTTTTTGAAAACCTTCGCAACCTCGAGAGGATCACTACTGGGGGTTAATATGCTCTGAATAGGTACATATTTATTTCGTTCGCCTCTTACACCATGGACCACTTGTCCCTTTAAAATATCAAGGACTGGTATAATACGCATTGTTATCGTATGAAAATTGATTATGGGTCTCGAATACCTTCTTCTGTAATGGTGAAGATACATTCGCCTTCTGGAAGGCTTGGACTGTCAATTAGCTTCGCGATACGGCGGATATCTTTGCTTTTTTTCAAGTAAATCCGAGTTTGAGGAACATGAGCTAAAACATGTCCACCCACCGCACGCGTGGGATCTCCAAAGAAGGCGGCAGGGTCAGCCATTGCCTGGTTAGTAATTAGCACTATACAACTATAGATATCTGCAATACGCTGTAATGTATGAAGATGTTTATTCAATTTTGCTTGCCGCATTGGTAAATTTTCGCGTCCTCCTCCATATTCAGACCTAAAATGAGACGTAACTGAATCGACTACTATTAATTTGATGTTTTTATCGATTATTATTTCTTGGGCTTTTTCAGTTACAAACATCTGATGATCCGAATTGTAAACACGTGCTACTTGAATATTTTTTAAAATTTTATCGGGATCCTCTCCGAGGGCTGTTGCCATTTGGACGATACGTTCAGGTCGAAACGTTCCCTCAGAATCTATATAGATAACGCCCCCATTTAATCCCCCTCGTTCAGGTGGGAGTTGTACATTTACGGCGAGTTGATGTGCAATTTGAGTTTTTCCTGTTCGATATTCGCCATAGACTTCTGTAATTGCCTGAGATTCAATCCCTCCACCTAATAATTCATCAAGATTTTTAGAACCAGTTGTAACTTTACCAATTTGTAATCTTTGTTTATATAATAAATCTGCAGGTTTGAAGCCGAATTCTGCTTTTTGACGTGCTGCAACGATTAGTTTTTGTGCCGTTGCTTGCCCAATTTCTGCTGCAGCAGCTAATTCTGCTGGACTAGCAACAGCTATTGCCATTACGGTCTGAAACCCAGCTGCTTTTAGCTTCTCTTCCGTTTTTGGACCAACACCAGGAAGTTCAGAAAGATCTGAGCTCATTGCACTGCTAGTACTGCTTTCCTCTATTATTTCTTCGTCTTCTCCCAGTATTTCACTCTCTAATTCCTTATCCACTTCGGGATCTTCTTTTACTTTAGATTTTTTTTTAGCTGGCATCGTAAATTACATCATATA
>SUPS01000282.1 GCA_005191415.1 Candidatus Helarchaeota ASGARD archaeon Hel_GB_A | reverse complement strand
ACGATAAAAGCTTTTATAGTTTCTCCTATATTAGGATCTGGAACTCCCACAACGCCCGCTTCTAAAATGGCAGGATGTTCGAATAGTTTTTCCTCAACTTCCCGAGGCATTACCTTATATCCTTTATACTTTATCACATCTTTAGTCCTTCCTTCTATATAGAAATAGCCATTCTCATCCATTCGTGCTAGATCTCCAGTTCGAAGCCATCCATCTATAATAGTCTGGGCAGTAACCTCAGGTTTTTTCCAATATCCTTTCATTACTTGAGGCCCCCGAATTAATAATTCCCCGACTTGCCCTGGCTCTAATTCTTCTAAGGTTACAGGATCGACAATTTTTGCATCAGTATCGATTACAGGAATGCCAATACTTTCTGGCTTAATCTCAGGGAGCCAAGATGGCTGAATATGTGTTATTGGTGAGGTCTCAGTCAGCCCAAACCCTTGTCCTACCCGAACTCCAGTTCGCTCTTCAAAACGCTTGTTTATTTCAGGTGGTAGCGCAGCGCTCCCAGATGTCGCACTTTCTAGAGAGGACAAATCCCGTTTGCCCTCCTTAAAATCAGGATGATTTACAAGCATTTGATACATGACTGGGACACCCACGAACATCGGAACTCTGTATTTCTCTATTGCTTCCAATACCTGACTTGGATCGAAAGAATTAAACATGATCATCATCGATGCCGCCGCTAGCGCAAGAATAACTACCTCATACCCAAATGCATGGCATAAAGGCAGAATCGCAAGGGAGGCACTCTTGCCTAACTGTTCCTCGTATCGATCTTTCTCCATATTCGCTGTAACTAATGTATCTGCAACTAAATTTGTATGCGTTAGCATGACACCTTTGGGAAGTCCAGTGGTTCCTCCGGTGAATAATAAGGCTGCTATATCTTGATCGGGGTCTATCTCAACCTCTGGCGGATGGGGAGCCGCATCTTGAATAAGTTGATCAAATGTAATTGCATCATCTTTCGGTTTATCCGTTCCCAGTAATATGATATTTTCGAGCTCAACAGTCTTTCTTACTTTTTTAATTATTCGATAATTCCCCTTATGCACAAAAATCGTATTGATATTGCCTGCCTCTCGTATGATATGATTTACATCGCTTTCTTTTAAAAGTGGATTGACTGGGGAAACCGATGCGCCACATTGTGTGATCCCTAATGATGCAAATATGAATTCTGGTCTATTACTAGTCATAATTGCAACCGAATCGCCTTTTTTCACGCCTAACTTCTCATATAGTGCATTAGCAACTTTATCTGCATACCAAAAAACCTCACGATAAGTATATTTTCGATTTGCTGGAACAAAATATATCGCAATATTATTTGGAAACTGTTGGGCTCTTATTCGTACATAATCATGGACTGTGATTGGGTCAAATTTTATCGACTTAGGAACATTTTTAGGCCAATACTTCAACCAAGGTCTTTTGGGATCTACATAAGCTGAAACGTGGTTATAATCAAATTTGGGTTCCCATTTTACTTCTTGCATCGTTCTATCCCTCAACTTAGTAGTATTGGTTCCTCTCCTTTATAAATGAAAGGGGAATGAGCTTATTGAAAAATTCCCTGAAACTTTAAAAAAGATAAGATATTTCGTCTCTATTTTGCGTTAATTTGCTGCTTACGTTTTTTACGTTTTTGAATTTTTTCCATATAGATACATCGGAGTCCTTTCCCTCCTTGTTCAAATAAACAACGATTACATGAGATACATTCTGCCCGTGTTGATATACTTTGCTGCCATTTCTTCACTAAATCTGGCTCTTGTATGAAAGGGCGTGATAATGCCACAAAATCAACAAATTCTAATACCTCTTCTGCAACTGCTTTGGAACGAATCCCGCCAACAAGGATAATTGGTAAATTTTTTACTTCTCTCTTAATTACTTTAGCCTCTGGTAGAAAATACGCTTCATTTTCTTTGGATTTGATTTTTGTTCTGCTCGGAGTATAATTACCGAGTAAGGTTGATTCATATGTACCACCCGAAACCTCTATGGCAGCTATCCCTTCCTTAATTAACATTCTGGCAATAATTTTAGAATCAGTAATCGTGAGTTGAGGCTCATCTTTTACGAAATCTGCGGCATTTAATTTCACAGTAACGGGGAATTGTTTATCTGTTTCATCATAAATGCCTCGAATAATTTCTTGTATGATTCTAAACCGATTTTCGATTGAGCCACCATATTCATCCGTCCGCTGATTGTAGTGGGGCGAAATAAATTCACTCAATAAATACCCATGCGCGAGATGAAGCTGTACTCCATCAAACTCCGCCTCATACGCCCTACGCCCTGCCGCGATAAAATTTCTAATACATGTAGTGATATCATCTCGAGTCATTTCCCTTGGGGTTATATTCGTTAATTTGTCCGTAAGGGAGCTCGGTGCAACAATATCCCTACTTTTCGCGAAATCGGGAAATACTTGTCGTCCTGCATGGGCTATTTGTATAAAGATTCTGGAATCACTTCTATCCTTGACTACCTTAACTAATTTTCTCAATCCAGGAAGAAGTTCATCTTTATGAATCCCTATCTGGTTATAAAACGCTTTTCCATTCTCTTGGACGAAAGAGAAGCCAGTGGTTATCAACCCTATTTCTCCCTCCGCCAATTTCTGATAAAGTTTTAATAATTTATCCGTAACTTCCCCATTCGGCTCTTTTGCTAATCCTTCATATGTTGCCGACCTTACAAATCGATTTTTAATAGTCAGTTTCCCAATTTTGCCTGATTGGAACATCCTCAACTTCAAACTCATTTTGATCGGTCCTCATCTATTTTACTATAAGATTAAATTGTTAAAGATGAAAAATAATTCCTTCATAAAGTTACTTATCATCCTTGGAGATTGAATTAATGCTTCGTAACAGATCATTTTTAACGTTACGCGATTTCTCCCAAGCTGAAATTAGATTTCTCCTCGATACTGCCAAAGATTTCAAGCAAAATCGTGATCTATATCGAAAAGATGCCCCACTTAGAGGTAAATCTTTAATAATGATATTCCAAAAGCGATCAACGCGAACACGAGTAACCGCCGAGTTAGCAATGGCTGATTTAGGAGGAAAATCTATCTTTCTAGGACAGGATGATATTCATTTGGGGGTAAACGAAACCATCAAAGATACGGCGATGGTATTAGGACGAATGGCATCTGGGATATTAGCACGCGTTTATGAACATAAAGATGTAGAAATATTAGCGAAATATACGGGAATTCCAGTTATTAACGCACTATCTGATACATATCATCCCCTTCAATGTCTAGCCGACCTATTTACGATTGAAATCCATTTTGGAACATTTGAAGGAATAAAAGTAGCTTGGATCGGAGATGGAAATAATGTCTGCCATAGCCTTATGATTGGATGTGCAAAGATGGGCTTGACTATGCATATTGCAACTCCTATAGGTTATGAGCCTTCCGAGGATATCCTACATTATTGTAAAAAACTTAACTATGGCGAAATTCATGTCTCCCATAACCCTGAAGAAGTAATTAAAGATGCGGATGTCGTAGTAACGGATACTTTTGTCTCTATGGGACAAGAAGCCCAACGGGAAGAAAAGCTAAAGCATTTTAAAGATTTTCAAGTTAATTCTGATTTGACATCATCTGCAAAATCTGATTATATCTTTATGCATTGCCTTCCACGGCATCCAGAAGAAGTAACCGATGAGGTTTTTTACGGTCCACATTCCGTAGTTTTTGAAGAAGCTGAAAATCGTCTATATACCACAGCTGCTGTGCTAAAAAATCTATTATAACAAAAATTTCTTCAATGTTCCATTAATAATTACCGTAGTGGCGAGTAAGTTGTTACCTGATTCTAATCTTTTAAATTTCTTAATTACATCTGGTTTTTTTCTCAAAATATCAATTAAATAATCGATATCTATATAAATTTTTCTAAATTCCAATCATTCCAACCTTTTTTCAAGGATTTTAGTGTCTCACTTACCTGTTCATCTGTAATTTCCCAAGAACCAGATAATTCTGTTATTTTACCTGGAAGAGATCTTCTTTCAAGCAAAAATTTTATAGCATCATCGATTGAAACCGTCCTCTTCAAATTTGCTTGAAGAATTCCGGCAAGTTCGACTAATTTTTCGTAAGTTTTCTTAGAAATTCGAATTGAAGTAGACATTTTCAGGAAATTTATACCACAATGTAGTATTTTAACAGCTTGCTACATTTTGTAGTTATTTATAAATTCTATAACTAAATTCTATAAATTAAATGAGAAGGATGTGTTGATAATTATAATAGCCGCCGTACTAAAAAGTTTTCTATACTGAAAAAGGGGCGAAATTCGGATGTATGAAAAGAAAATTCATTTAAAACGTGATGACATAACTCTGAATGGAATGCTCTTCGTTCCCACCCCTGGTAAACAATATCCTGCCGTGATTATCGCACATGGCTTACCTAGTACTCCCTTACCCGTTGAAGAGAAGGGTTACGATATTTTAGGCAGGAAAATAGCCGCTCTTGGGGTAGTATCCATTATTTTTAATTTTTCAGGTTGTA
>SUPS01000281.1 GCA_005191415.1 Candidatus Helarchaeota ASGARD archaeon Hel_GB_A | reverse complement strand
ATTCAATATAAACCTATTCTAACGGATATCATAAATATTTCTACTAATATATTAGCTATTTTCAGAAAACTATAGGTCTTTTAAAAAATCTATACCTCAATAGTTTTCTTAATTCTGTAATATTTTACGAATAAACGTCAACAATTTCTGACCTGAAAAAGGTTTCGTCACATAATAATCAGTACCTGCTTGAAAGCCTTTTCTACGGTCCGAATCAAACTTTTTAACTGTAAACATTACTACTATCGTGTTTTTTAACTCATTATTCGCCTTTATTTCCTTGCAAACCTCATATCCATTCTTTTTAGGAAGCATAACATCTAATAAAATTAAATTAGGACGTTCAGTATATATCTTCTGTAATGCTTCCTCTCCATCATAGGCTGAAATCACGCAATATCCTTCATGTTCTAATAATCGCTGTGCCAATAACACCGTATCACGTTCATCGTCAACAATAAGGATTTTAGCTGATTTCATCATAAATCTTGTAAGATTACATTTTCTATTTAACTATTATTGTAACTATGGTGGTAGTATCATTAGTATGTTTAATTTTTAGATCTAACGTATAATAATAAACATATAAATCTATAAATTTTCATTCTTCTTCCTTATTAAAAAAACGTCCATGTTTAATATCTTCCCAATCTCTTCCGATTAAAATTGCCCCTATCACAATTAAAATTAATCCTCCTACTGCAAGCCACCATCCTACAGTCGCATAAGCTCCATAAGGGAAATGAAAGCTGGCGTCAAAATAATGCCAAATATTCCAAATTACTCCATTTATTACCAATACAATTCCGATTGTCCCTTCATGTAAATGTCGGTTCCCAACCATTAACCGTGTCCCTTTGAATCCACTTCGAATGTGAACTGCAGAAAGACATACAAAAAATATAAGCGAAATCACTCCCGTATAACTGGTAATTAAGAAAAATAAATAAAGAGGACTTGTATAAGAGACATTGAGGTAATCTAGCACGATATAGAATGGGATTAACGAACAATTTAACCCCAACGCTAGAAATGCAAAAACTTTAAATAATTTCATAGATTTTACTATCAAACTGCTCCTTAAATAGTTTCTGCCTTACTTTCTAGAAACTTCATCATCTTTAATAATTTACCTAATAATTTAAGAAAGTTACAAAATTAAAGGCATCAAAAAGGTTTTTATTCGTTTTTTAAAAATAACAATTGGAAAAAACGAAAATACTGAACGTTTTGGTGTGAATATTGCCTGAATTAATCACTATTCCTTATGGAACGGAAAAAATTACAATTAAATTACCTGAATCTTGGCATTTATTAGGCTTATTTGCTCCTCATGATCTAGAAGCTGATAAAGATCCTGAAAATCTCCTTAATACTGCCTTAAATAATTTGGTCGGGCTTTCTGATTTTAGAACATTAATTCAAAATAAAAAGAAGGTTGTTATTATTTCAGATGATAAATCTCGCCCAACTCCTGCTAAAAAGATCATCCCCCCCTTACTAGATATTTTAAATGCATCCAATATTCCAGATGATCAAATAAAAGTTATTGTGGGTCGAGGATTGCATCCAAACCTATCAGATCAAGAATTACGCGAGAAATTTGGAAATGAAGTTCTTAATCGGGTCGAGATTCTTGATCATGATCCCGATCATAATTTGACTTTTATAGGCGAAACTTCATTTGGAACCCAAGTATATGTTAATTCCCTAGTTACTGAGGCTGATCTCAAAATTGGATTAGGATCTATTATGCCACATGAGCTTGCAGGTTTTACAGGGGGTAGTGGAATTGTTATTCCTGGGATAGCAGGTCGTGAAACCATCAATCAGAATCATTGTTTAGTAGGTACCTTTGAAGCTGAATTCGGAAAATTAGAAGGAAATACTATTCGTGAAGATATGGAAGAAGCTGCTAAATTGCTAGGATTAGATCTTATAATTAATACTATTTTAAATTCTAAATCTGAAATTATCAAAATAGTGGCTGGAGATCCCATTGAAGCACATCATCACGGTGTCTCATTCTCGAAGGAGATTTACGGTATAAAAATTCCCAAATTGGCAGATGTTGTAATAGCCAGCTCGTTCCCGCGAGATGCGACCTTTGGAAAAGCTATGAAAGCTCTTTTCGCTTCTAGCCTTGCGGTTAAAGAAGATGGGGTAATTATACTCCTCGCACCTTGCTATGAAGGTATTTCTAGTAGCCCAATTTTCCAAAATATGTTGTTACAAAATCCGACTCCCGACCTTCTTTTTGATTACATTGAAAAAGGGGAATTACCTGGCGAGAGTTGTGTATTATATCTTTTCTCGAAAGTTAAAGAACGCCGAATTATCGTAGTAACTAACGGCGTAGCCCAACGTGACATAGAACAGATGGGCCTTGAATATGCCCCAACTTTCAATGATGCTATTAAAACTATTGACTTTAAAACTCCTACGGTAACTATACTCCCAAAAGGTGCCATTACCCTCCCTCTTTTATGAGAATTAATTGGAACGAAACCAGCTATGGCAATTGCCCCCTATATTATAGCTATTTCTGGAAAAGGAGGCGTCGGAAAGACTACCTTTACTGCTTTGATGGTTAAATCTATTATAGCCGATTACCACAAAAAAGTATTGGTAATTGATGCAGATCCTGCCGCAAATTTAGCCTTATTATTGGGAATTCAAGCTCCAATATCTATCGGACAAATTATAGATCAAACTAAAAAAGAAGTTGAAAAAAAGTCAGATTTCTACGATGGAAGTGCTTTACTTGAATATCGCCTCTGGGAAGATGCTCTTCTTGAAGATCCGCGTTTTCATTTTCTTATGATGGGGCACACAGCAGGTCGCGGCTGTTATTGCCAGATTAATGAAGTTTTGACCTATATACTTGAAAATATCAAGAGCTATTACGACCTTATTTTATTAGATATGGATGCTGGACTAGAACATCTATCTCGAAATACAAAACGGATCCTAGATCTTATGTTAATCTTAACAGATCCTTCCTTTATGGGATTCCAAACAGTACAGCGTATTATTGAACTATCTCAGGAGCTTCAAATTCCTATAAGAAAATTTCAATTGATAGGAAATATGTTCTCCGATTTTAAATCGAAAGATGCATTGAAATCTTTATCCGAACAACTAGATATTGAGCTCCTCGGAATCATTCCTTTAGATACGATTCTTGCACAAATAAATTTGCAGGGGACTTCCCTTCTTGATATTGAACTTAATTTCCCAGCCTACCAAGAAATTAAACAAATCATATGGAAAATATTACGAGAAATTTAATTTAATTTGGATTCATCCCCCACGCCGTCTCACAGTACATCCTTTTACGGGACAAAACCAATATTGAGGCGCGCTACTCCCAGCAACAGGGCGTGTTGTTCTCCACCCTCGCTGCCATCCATGTTTAGGACACCACATCTTGTTATCTTTGCTTAACTCTTCATCTAGTTCTGCCTGTGTTTTTTTAAAGACACAAATATCGTGATTTTGGCGATATTTATCATTCACTGGGCAATCTAATCCTTTTCGATTACTATTCCTCTTTACGCAATCTGAGCAATCTACTGGCATATGTATAATTTATTCATTCGATTAATTTAAAATTTCATCTCGAATTAGCCTAAACGATCTGCTTGTAATGGATTCAATCGTTTAATTTCTCGCCGGTATCCCCCAAAATAGGCTAATGCAATATTTTCAGGTAGGATCAATGGCATGAAGACTATGTAAATGAGCACACCTTGAAAACCTATGCCTTCTATGAAAATATTTAAAACTAGTCCGAGAATAATGATTGGAATAATTATTAAGGATAAAATAATCGATGCAATAACAGCTAATTTTTTATTTCCAGCGATATACCCTGCAAGAATTTGAGGTAATCCCCCTATTACAAACAGAAAAGATGTTAAATAAAAAACATTCGCTTCTAAATCAATACCAAGCTCTATAATTAGGAGTAGTAAGGGAATCAATACTGCTGGAATTATTGCGCTTGCGATTAGAATTCCTAAAAGACAAGAGAGAACTCCACGCTTTGAGATCTTTGATTTAATAGTTTGATCAACATAATGTACAAATTCGGAGAAATAGGACGTATCATAAACCTTATCCAATTTATCTCCAAATAATTTAACGAACTCATTAAGTATTTTATCAATTAATTTTTGTACTAATTTAGGGTGATCAACTGAATCAGCGATGGCAGCTCCTAATAGGTCTGCTTCCTTATTATAACTATAAACTAAACGAAGATTACCGGCAAGATCCAATTTTTGAGGTGCTTCTTCATGTCCAAAGGTTTCTTTTGCAAAGTTTTGTAGGGCTACCAGAAATCCGCTAACTAAGTCCTGGTCTAGACCCTTACCTAACCCCCCACCTAATTTTCGATATTCATGATAAAAGATACAACCGCCGCTCGCTGAAATAATGAAGACTGTATTGAGCATGTTTCCTCCCTTAATTTACTATCAAGCTCCCTTATATCTTTTATTTCATCTAATTAACAATTTCATAGTGTCCTATTACTATTGAACATTGCCTCAAGCTAGCAATTACCACCTTGTT
>SUPS01000280.1 GCA_005191415.1 Candidatus Helarchaeota ASGARD archaeon Hel_GB_A | reverse complement strand
GCAGCAGGGGCTGGGGCTGCTTGGCCGACCACAGGGGTAGTCTCAAGCTTTACAATACGTTGTGTTAGATTTTGGAGATTATTTTCTAAATTAGTAAGTCTTTCAGTCAATTGATCTATAGAATTAATTATAATTTGCATAACCTTATCTAATATTTCCATTAATTCCTGAATTCGTTGCTCTGCAGATTCCCCTGAAATGGAAGCCATGAAGGATGCGAAATCTCTACTCATATATACATCGGCTCCTTCTAAATAAATCTAAATTACCAATTATCATTTACTTTTAACCTTTATGTGCATTTATTTGCGGTGAATATCAGAATATTTTACATTTAGAATTTTATTAATGAACTATAAATGCTTGTTATTAATAAGGAACGAATGAAATTTAAAATCAACTAAAAAAAATTCCCATAAAAAATTCAAGGTTTTTCTTCTTGTTGCTTTATTAAGGATTTAAATTCAGTAAACAGGTCTTTATGCATTGTTTTTAAAATACGCTCATAGATCTCATAAAATGCTTCATCATGGATATTACCTACTTCTTCATGGGTAATTTCATGTGCGATTAGTGGGAGTAGAATTACTTTTACCATGAAAGGATAGGCAATGATATCTGGATCTAATGCTAGATAGAGAAGTTCGCTTGTTCGTTGAAGCCGAATTATTCCAGGCACATGTTCAGCATCATCAAAGGGATCACCTTCCATAATTTCGACTTGCATGCCTCTATCAGCGACCATTGATCGGACGATTTCAAGAACCTTCTTTTCATCAGCAGTCAATTCATTTTCAGGGATGATACGGCGAGGTTCAAGAACGCCTGCTAATTTTTTCCCGAAGGGGGAGTCCACCGTGGAGACACTCATTCCATTATCGCGAATGGCTTGGATCAGCATTTCTTTTAGTCTAGGACTTAATTCATGAACAACAGTGTAGCCTCTTTTTTTTAAGCGATCAGCAATGAAAGTTCGCGTTTCAGCAATAAATACAACACGTTTAACCTTTGCATGAGCCAAAACCTCCTTCAATGTGACTTTTTCTTCAACGCCCACTAGTTTGAAGATAGGTAAATTATTGAGGATCGTATAATCTGAAGAGGAATATGCGAAATCTAACAACCGCTGTAGATCATCAGTGGTTGGATTTTCACTTAACTTTCGCAGGACCGCACGGCACATATCTGTTAGTACTTTTATAAAAATAGTATAATATTCATTCTGAACTAAGGCATCGCGGGAGGGTGTTACCTCTAATTTATCATAATTGATAAATCCGTTGACACCTCCTTCAGGCGAGATCAAATTAAGAATTTTTATACGATGGACGAATGCTTGTATCATATTATCATTTGCTTGATAGCCAAGGGCGCCTGAAATCCCATGATGATCATTAAAAGTCACGATTGCGCGGCTTCCTCGTTCCTTCAATACTTCCGCAAAGCTCCGATTAATTCGCGTTCCATTGATGTAAATCGGAATTTCAAAGAACTGGCAAGTTTGGGTTAAATAATTGTAAATGGCATCAGTATTGAAAGCCGTTCGCGGGATACATACAACCGTTGAACCATGGGATCCACATCTACGGGTATAGGTCAATAGGTCCGTTGGTATTTCAGTTACAGAGAGTTCTTCGGCAATGAACCAGCTTTCTTTTGGATAAATTCGTAAATACATCCGAGGTTCATTCTCTCGTTTTGTAAAAACGTATGCTTCTTTAGTTTCCTTAAAAATGGCAAAGAATCCGCGCCCAAATACCCCCGCTCGATTTCTTCTGTTTCTATCTTTGGAGGTGCCATACATCTTTAGAAGAAAATTATCCACATCGCGGACATTCATTCCAATTCCATTATCGGTGACTTCTAAGAGTCTCGGAAAGATATTGACGATTATTCTTCCATCTGCGTTATTAGCGAGCTCTTGGTAATCCAAAATGGCATCTTTGGCATTTTGGATCAGTTCCCGGAATCCAGCATGTAAATCACCATACTTATAAACCACTTCTTCGCTCAAACTCTTCCGGTCAATGGTAATTTGGTGAAGTTTCATTTGTATCAGATGACCAGTATTTTGAAAAGCCTTTTTATCAGATAATTACACATAGTTAATTGTAATTTATTAATTTAGAGAATATAATGTGTCATAACCTAAAAAAGAAAGAACCAATGAGTGGAAAGAGATGGACCGATATTGGGACGAGGAAGGAAGACCCTTCCTCTTTCAAGATGAACAAATATTAATAACCGCACCAGGTGTTACACCAAGGGTTGTATCCGGGTTAAATATAAAGTTGAAAGATTTAAAGAAAGGAACCCTTTACATCAGCAATTTAAGATTAATATTCGTCTGTAAAGTAAAAAATAAAGCGAAAGATCCTCGGATGATGTATGATGGCTTTTCACTTTTTTATAGTGATGTGAATTCAGCCACAATCACAGCAAAAGGATCGTTAAAGATAGAGTGCATACTCGAGAAAGGCACTTTGAAATCGAAAAAAGCGAATATCTACTTTAAAGATCTCCCGAAGGATATTCGAAATGAAGCCGTGATTCGTATCGAAGAATCGTTGAAAGATCGAGGGTTACCCACTACTATCGAGGAACCTGTTTACGAAGAACCCGAAGTGAAAAAAGAAAAGAAAAAGAAGATAAGCCCCCCTCCGCCTATGTATTCAAAAAATGTAGAATGTCTTTTAAATGAGGTAGGGGATGAAGTGGTTGAATTAACATGTCCTTTGTGTGGTAGTATTGTCAATTATCACCGAGGGATGACGACCTGTCCAGCCTGTAAAAGAAGAGTCAAATTCATTGCAGATTAAGAGTCGGTAACATTTAAGTATTAAAAAGTAGAGACACTTGTCTACCATATTCCTTATTGACAATTAAAAAGAGGGTTTTTATTGAATTGGAAAATGAAAATCCTACTTTTACTGGTATTGTACCTATTTACTCCATTTATTATCATTAAACCAGTAACAGCCGATGAACCAGATATTCTACCACCAACCTATAGTTGGCTGATAGTTGAAAATCCATGGGATGAACTTACGGAAGAAGAAAAAAATGCCACTGTACCAGCTGGACCTCTTTCGTCATATCTCATTAAAAGTGAGAAGCTTTCTATTCACTATCCGACACAAAATATCGACGTCGACTTTGTATGTCGTAAGTACGCAATGAGAAATATTGATGGAGGCGAATATGACGTCTGTGAAGATATTGGAGGTTTAGCAATAACATATTACGACAAATCGGGTAGGTTACTTTGGTCAGGTATCTCTGCGCTAAGTGGAGTAATAATTCAGCGTTTCGATGACCCAGAGTGGGGATATGAACATAAAAAAGCTCTAGTAAATCATACAGATGTATATTTCATCGATAATGGGAAGACATTATGTTGGAATGTGTCTCATTATTTCTGGACATGGCAATCAGATCCTATGGAAATGAACCTTTTCTTAAATTACTCAATAAATTATGTCTTTAAGATTAGAAATTATGCAAATGACACGATCTTCTTCGAGACCGATACAATCATTGAATTTTATGCAGTCTGGGGAAAGATTCCTCCAAAGTTGAATATAACAGTCTCCTATGGATATGATTTGCTCGATTTGACCACATTTCAAATGATATATCCCACGAATCTCGAAAATGGGACTGTTGATGGATGGTACAAAATCGGAGATTATGATGTTATGGCAATTTTGACCGCGGACCAAGTTCTTTATACCTTTGATAATGGTACTTCCCTCTGGACAAATCTTTCAAGGGGAATGGTCGTTACACCTCCAACGCCTACCAATTCTGGAGTTCGATATCAAATCTATATGTACAATCTTCCGTTTAACAATACTAAGGGAAATGTTACACGAATTTACTATGATCCGATTATGCTTGGATTCTATGAAGCACGTCCAAACTATCTTATAGAACTTTGCATGTTTCCTGCCGCTGTTATTATTATGGTATTTGTGATTCGACGGAAAAAACTAGCGACACCAACAAATATCAAGGGAGATGTGTAAAGAATGGTAAGCGCGGAAAAGAATTTAAGCGAAATAGCAATTCCAGGGCGGTTTTCAATCTATACCATCTCTGGTCTAGGGATAACTGGAGCTGGATTCCTTATCGGACTTTTCCTTAGTGCGGATATTGGATTTCCTCTAAGTTTAATGGGGCTTTTACTCATTTTTTTCAATTTTTATTATCGATCTTCAGCGAGCATACCTGAATCCATTACTCCAATTCCAACGAAGATACTCTTCCTCTTCTGGATCACCACACTAGCCATCAATTATCTCATCACAAATCTATTTTACAACATTTTCCTCTTGGGATTTTTCTTGGCTCTTGTCATGCGAAGTACTAACATAGTTTTGAAGCGACTATATGTAAAAAATAAAGTACAAGTTAATAAAATTCTATTAATTCCTGCAGTAAGTATAGCAATACTGACATTTTTATGTGCTTTTTATTTTCCAGTGGGATATCTTTACGATATTCAAGGACTCTTCTATGAACTGAGTTGGCAAGTAGGAAATGCTTTATGGCTAATTTTTGTCATATTGATCAGTGCAATTTGGGTCTTTCCTGC
>SUPS01000043.1 GCA_005191415.1 Candidatus Helarchaeota ASGARD archaeon Hel_GB_A | reverse complement strand
TTTTAGAAATGTGTAATTCTGGAATTATCTACATGACATATGCTTATATATTAGGATATTATTTATTTTTGTCGAGGAAGTTCTGGAATATTTCATTTGGAACTTTAAAAATATCATAACATGGAGCAAATAAAATGATCCAAGAATATATAAATCTCCCTGTCGCTTTAAAAAACGAATACATTCAATCATACGTTAAAGAAGCCTATAAATTTTATATGGATCACAACGTTAAACAGTCTCTGGCTTTTTATGCTATCGATATTATAATCCGCTATTTAATTAAACTGGGATCTTCATGGCCACGAGAACGGAATGTTCTTTACGTATCAGCGCTCTATATCGCAGACAGACATCCATTTTCGCATCCAAATCCAAGCTCTCGATATGATTATGCAAAACGATTCCATATAAAGACGTCTTCAATCAACTGGTACGTTACAAGAATTACAGAAGAACTAAAATTCGTTAAATTATACGATTCCCATTCTCGTCCTTATTTCATCGATTCTTCTGGCATTATTCATGTGCTTTCTGCATCTATTTCACGAACACAAGTTAATAAGTATTTTATAAAGCATGTTGCATTGAATGAACCCATCGAGAAAAATATTATTGTCGATGATATTGTTGCGCAAATCGTCGATAAACTTCGATTAATTCCCTCAATTTTCCGACGGGAATTTCGGCGCCTTATATTTTCATTTATTGAGGAAGTTCTCCAAGATTTGGATAAACCATTGTAACTTTTTTTAAAAACTTCTCATTTTTCTTTTTCTCTCTTTCCTTTCTTTAGCAAATACTACAAAACTTTTCTCATAGAACTTTAAAGTGGTGGAATTAAAGAAAATAGATTTTTAAAACTTGGATCACAAGATCTGAATTATGGATTTTCAAGAATTAGTCAAATTTAGACGAAGTTCAAGGTGGCTCTTTTCTAAAAAACCAATTCCTGATGCGGATTTGCGAAAAATTCTCGAGGCGGCTAGATTCGCCCCGACCCCTCATAATTGCCAACCTTTTGAGATTATCGTAGTAAAAGATAGAGATATTATAAGACAGATATCCAAAGTGGAGTTTCGTCTCGATAAGAATGCCGTGGATGGACATTTCTACTGGACCCGTTTCACAAGAGAAGAACTTGAATCGAAAAAAGATGGTGTTTACGTCGATGTTCTACCGAAATTTGTCTTAGATTTAAAAGATAATCCACAATTGATTAATGATGATACCTTTTGGAAAAAAGCCATGGAACTTTATGCTCTTTTAATTCAGAATTCTGCTGTTCTACTTTTCATTCTTTACAATCGTTCTTTGCCAGGAGTAGGTCCTCTTGCCCATCTTTGGGGAATCATTAGCATTGGTGCTGTTATGCAAAATATTTGGCTTGCTGCAAATGACTTAGGAATAAGCGTGCAACTCGTGAGTGGGCAATTGATGCTGCCAGAATCTGCTCGAAAACTCAGGCAAATTTTACAAATTCCTGAAAAAAAATTTCGTCTATTACTTATGATGCGATTAGGATACGAAAGCAAATTTGGAAAATACGGCACGAAAATCAGACGTGAAATCGAAGATTTTGTACATTTGAATAAATTTTCGAACAAATTTACTTAAAAAGCAGTAAAACACAGATGATTAAAATATTTACTTCTTACAAGTGTCAAAGAAGTCACATAGAATACAGTCTAGACGATCTTTTCTAAAAGTCTTTCCATCTTGATAACATTCGGGAGGTGCTTTGACTGAAATTGGTTGAGGTTTCATCAATTCATTCAAAATATCATCTATATTCGAATTTTCTTTCGCACTAACCAAACTTATTACACCTCACGAAATATGTAGTGTCTACTAAAAATTTCATGATAATTCCATAAAAATCCTACGGTTTTGAAATGAAATTATTTTATTTCTTTAAAATATCCCAAAATATCTGAGTATATTTGAGATTTTCTCACTTTTTACGCGCGATCTATGGAATTTGTAGAGTCCCACAAATAAAATTTATCATAAAAATGTTAAAATAGAGAAGGCGCATTAAAAGTTAAAATTCGTAAAAGTTCTTATGTTGGATAAAGAATTACTAATTTCAAGATTGTTTTTATTCGAGACCAATCAAGGTCAAGGTGAACTTAGATGGATAAGGAAGAAATTTACAAGAAATTAGTCGAAATTTGTGGTGAAGACGACGTTTCTATTGACGACGCTGATTTAATTGCTACAGGTGATTGGATTGCGAAGGGGCTTGAAGCGCTTTATGATCATATTAGTTTTAAAGCCGGATTCTTGGTTACTCCCAAAAATAAAGAAGAGATCATCGAAATCGTAAAATTCGCAAATACTCATAAGATTCCTATAATCCCCCGTGCCGCCAATACTTCTTTGGCGGGTCAAGTTCTTCCCCTTAAAGAAAATACGATTCTTATGGATTTTGGAAAACATATGAATAAAATTTTGGAAATTAATTTAGAAGAAGAGTATGTAGTGGTAGAACCTGGAGTTGAATTTTGGTATTTACAGGAGGTACTTGCGAAAGATGGCTATTTTTTCCCTGCAGAACCAGGAAGTGCGTTCTCCTGTATGATTGGAGGGATGGTTGGAAACAATGCGAGCGGGGCATCTAGTTTTCGATTTGGAACTACACGGGACTATGTAAAAGGATTAGAAGTAGTCATGGCAGATGGCTCTGTAATTCATACAGGTCATAAGAAAAATGAAAAATCAGTAGCAGGATATGATCTTACATCATTATTTGTCGGTTCAGAAGGTACGCTTGGGATTTTTACAGAAATTTATTTAAGAATCAAGCCGCTCCCGAAAAACGAGGTTTCCCTAATTGTGGCTTATAAGAATCTGGATAACGCCTATAAAGCAATCGAAATTATCCGCCAATTAGATGTAGATCTCGCCTTATTGGAATATGTGGATCAAATGACAATCGAGGGGATGAATGCGAATTTCAAATACCGATTGAAGAAGGGGATCCTTACGAAAAAAATTAAGGTGCCGAAAAGAGATGGCACCCTTTTAATACGTCTTATAGGACCACAATTTAAAGAAGCTCTCCGTAAAGTACAAGAAGCTTTGAGCAATCCCGAAATTTTTAGCACTGATTTGCCTAAAATACAAGTTTTAGAAGAACCTCTAGAGCAAAAACATCTTTGGGATGCTCGACATTACGCAGGACCTGGCATTGCCCGTAATATGGACCCGCCCAAAATTCCACGGATGTTTATTCCCGCAGTACTTGATATTGCAGTTCCTCCTTCCAAAATTATTGAGTTCTTGAAAAAAGCCAAAGCCATTTCTCAGGAATTTGGCATCCTTCCCATAACGATGGGACATATTTTCGATGGAAATGTGCATCTCATTTCCGCACAGAACGTAACAGAAGAAAATCTTGCGAAAATAAAAGAATATCAAGAAAAGATTCTCGATATCGTGTATTCATTAGGAGGCACTATAACGGCAGAGCATGGCGTTGGGTTATGGAAGCAACACTTTTTAGAAAAAGAATATGGAAAAGAAACAATGGAAATCATGAAAAAGATAAAAAGAGCATTAGATCCGAATAATATTTTAAATCCTGATAAAATGGGTGTAGGAGAAATTCCTTCAATTGTTCATTTTAAAGAGATAGGTGACAAAAAATGAGCGAAAATATGATTAAATACTATTATTTATGTAATGTATGTGGTACATGCCGTCAGCAATGTACTGTGTTTCGAACAAATCTTCTTGAAGTATTTAGTCCAAGAACAAGAGTGACACTTGCTGGAAATCTATATTTAAACAAATTAGGCATTACCAAAAAAACTAAAGAAACAATCTTCTCATGTGTCCTTTGTGGAATTTGCGAAAACGCTTGCCCTTCAGGGGTGAAGGTTCTTGATACCATTAAGGCAACAAGAAAATATCTCATTGAGCAAGGTGAAGGTCCAGAAGCCATTCAAAAGTTACTTGATAGTATAATAGAAGAAAAGAATATTTTTCTCTTAGAAAATGAGGATCGAATGAGTTGGGCTGAAGATATTGAAGATAAAATTAAAGATAAAATAAAAAAACAGAGTGAACTCGCCTTATTTGTAGGTTGCCAAGAATCCTTCAAAGGTTCTCTTTATAATATACCTGAATCATTAGTGTCAATCTTTGAGAAAGTAGGAATTGACTTTACACTCCTAGGTGATGAGGAGTGGTGTTGTGGCGCCCCTTATTTTTTAATGGGAATTAGAAATGAAAAAGTAGAAGAAATAATGAGACATAATATCGAGAAAATGAAGGAATTAGGTGTAAAGAAGATCATTACAACTTGTCCCGGATGCTACCTAGCGTGGAAGGAAGAATACAAAAAATTTGACAAAGAACTCCCTTTTGAAATTCTCCATTCAACTGAAATACTTGCTGATCTTATAAAAGAAGGAAAGCTAAAAGTCGAAAAAGAATATAAGAAAAAAGTCATATTCCAAGATCCGTGTGATTTAGCCCGTCATAGCGGTGTATTTGAAGCTCCACGAATCATTCTAAAAAGTATCCCTGGATTAGAATTAATTGAGCTGGAACGTGAGAAGGCAGATGCCTACTGTTGTGGTGGCGGAGGTCTCTGCAAAGCAACATACCCTGAAATTGCAAAAGATATCGCTACAACTGTCGCTAATATATACAAAGATCATGGCGCTGAAGAGATAATTACTGCTTGCCCCGCATGTTTCGATAATTTAATGTTAGGTATTGAAAAAATCGAAAATATCAACATTCAGGACATTCATAGTTTGCTTCTTGCTCTACTATAATGAAATAATTTTATTTTAAATCCTCTATTTTTTTGCTTCTTCTTTCCGCAATAGATCTTCTGCGACTTCTCTCGCCCAATCACCTGTGGCGGGATTCTCAATAATTTTTTGAAGATATTCTATAAAAGATAATTCGCCATACCCCTCCTGCCAATCATGAAAGGCTGCCATCACATTTTCATATGCCTTTTCATGGTATTTACAATAATTTTCAGATATTTTTTCTCGGTCACAAATAATACAGCCTTGCTGCTTTTTATCCTCTTCAATCTCGTTTGATTGAGCCATGTAAAATCCACCATTTTCTTTCTTATAGCAATTCTTAATTTAAATAATAAACAAAATTTTTAAAGATACTTATTCAGGACGATATTTTGCCCTAACAATTTTACGAATATTTTTCGCGAGTTTTTCCCCGATACCTTCTACCTCTAATAATTCTTCTTCCTCCGCAGTGAAGATATTCTCAATTGTTTTTAGTTTACTCAATAATTTCTTGGCTCGTATAGTATCAATTCCTGGAAGTCCAGCCACAATATATTCTTGAATTTCAAATGTTCGTTGAGGCGATTTTTCAAGCCTTGTACGCCATGTTTTCTTCCCTTCTTCTTTTTCTAATTCCCGTCTTGCAATTGTTCTAAAAATACTAGCAGTTTCTTTCCCATTTTTAGTCCAAATAATCGGAATATTGAAATCCAGTATAATACTTACTAAAGCACCGCGAATTGCTTCTGGCTTTAAAGAACTTTGCGTATAAAGATTCTCCCCTTCAATTATAAGTAAAGATTGAAGACTATTTTGTTTTAATTCTTTGATCTCTTTAAAGAGCCGACCATCTATTATGGATTTAGAGAAATCCTCGCAAGTCTTTCGCTCAATCAAAATTCGATTTCCAAGTAGATAATCGGCTACAGGAAGCTGTGCAAGCTTTATTTTAAACCCAAAAGTAACCAACTCTTTCACAAGTGAGGAGGAATATTCACGATGATCTACAATAATCTCAAATTTCTCCTCTTTTATTTCTTTTTTCTCTTTTATTTCTTTCTTCTTTTGAAAAAATTCCGTGATCTGTGTTTGGCTCTCATCAATTCGTTTAAATTTATTCCGAGACATTTCTTGAATTTCATTTAATATTCGATGCATCTCTCGCTGTTTCCGCTGAGATGCCCAGTAATAGCCTTCATCTCGAGAATTCTCTGCCATCAAAATAACAACTTTTCCTGGCTTTTTGCGTCCCGTCCTCCCTTTTCGTTGGACGTATCGAATCTCACTAGGCACAACATCATAAAAAATGACTAGATCACATTCTGCAATATCCAAACCTTCTTCAGCTACGGAAGTAGCCACTAAAACATTATAAGTTCCCTCTTTAAATAATTCCAAAATCTCTAATTGTTGCTTTTGACCAAGCCCTTTATCTCCAGGTTTAGACTGTTGGCCCACAAATCGAACTGGTCTAAGCCCTTCTATCTTAGATAACTGATCCGTAACTAATTGGGCTGTCACTCGATATTGTGTAAAAACTATTACGCGTGAAGATTCATTTTGCTTGAATTGATTTTCCAAATATTTCTGAAGCGTACTAAATTTTGGATGGTATATCCCTTTTTCTAGGAGTGATTTTACTTTATTTTTAATATCAATGAAAAATGGTGATTCTACAAATCCTCTTAGCACTCTGGATGCACGTTTTCCAGATGCTTTCTTTTCATTTTTAATTAAATAGGCTAATAATGAATTTAATCCCTGCGTTTCCAATAATTCTAACATATATGAATATCGAATTGCCATTGCTGCCATTGCAATTAATTCAAAATCATCACTGGTGGGTTCTGCTTTAGATTTGACTTCTTTTTGGATTTTAATTTGGGCAGTGAGGAGATCTTTCTTTGTGACCCTTGAAATGTCATAAGACTCAAGAACATGAGACCTTTTAAGATACTTGAGAGTATCTTTATACATAGCTTCAATTTTTTGCTTGATTTCTTGAAATTCTTTAGGTAATTTAATTTTTATCCATTGAATTTCAATATCTTGTATATATTGAACCACATCTGGACTTCTTTCTGTACGAATCTCAATATTTTTGATGAATAAATTCTCCAAAACGGTATCAATTTTCTCTTTTGTCGCCCCTGGTGAAGCAGTTATTCCTAAAATAAGTGGATTATCCGCTGTTTTCATATATCTATCCGCAATAAAACAATATGCATATTCTCCTACCGCCCGATGTGCTTCATCAAATATAATTAAACTAACGTTCTTCAAGTTTACAGTATCGGTTATAATATCATTTTGAAGCGTCTGGGGTGTATAGAATAGAATCTTTGCATCGTTGAAAATTTCCCCTCGTTTCTTTGATGCTATCGATCCTGTTAATATCTTAAGTTCTTCATCTAAGACCAGAACTGATTTAAAAGTCTGGTAATGTTGCGCTACCAAAGGTTTTGTGGGCGCTAAAAAAATTATCTTTGAATCAGAGTATTTTGATAAACGATTAACCGCAATTAATGCGGCAATTATGGTTTTTCCTAACCCTGTCGGAAGAATTACTAGACTATTGACCCTATTGCATGTACCTAAGATTGTTTCTTGATATAACCTTCTCTCTATCTTATCCTTTTTAATGAGTTTGTGTGTAAAAAATTTCATTCTTCCATTATCCGCTCTAATTGATTTCGCCGTTTCTTCTCACTCACTAAAAATTTACTTAAAACTCACTATTAAAACTCATTAATTCCTTTTATCCTTGTAATTTTCATATATTTTTCGAAGGATAATGAAGAATTAATGGACTAAAAAATTAAGAATTGAAATGATAAAAAATAATAAAAAAAGGTTAAATATGTTCCATTTTTTTTACTTTACGAAATGATTCTTCGAGAGCGGCACAGATTTCCGTTAAACATTTTTGTGTTTTATCGACCGCTTTTTTGTAGGATTCATAAAGGAAATTTAAATTTTCCCGTTCTTGATGACTGAGAGTATTATCCACTATTGAACTCGTTTTTATTAAATTCTTTGCTGACATTTCAAGATTTCTCAAAAGCTCTTGCTCTTCTTTGATAGATGGAATATACGAATCGATATCTACTAAATCAATTTCGAATCCACCAATGGATTCAAATATCATCTCAAGATTTAACAAAATATTATTATCCATTTCATAATTTAAATCTTCAATATTCTTCATAACCTCAATATTACTCTCTCCTTTTGAATTCAATAATTCTGAAGTCAAATCCAAAATCTTACTAGAAATTGACTTATGTTTTGTTTTATATTCATTCAAATCTTCTTTAAATTTCAGGATCGATCTTTCAAGTTTTTGACTTTTTCTCTCAGGCAACGCCATCTCCATCATACTCGCTCATTAACGTTTATTTTATTTAATTTGATTTAAACGAGTTTAAAAACACTAGATTTTAAATTTAATCTAATTCCAATACAAATGGAATGAAAGAAAAACTTTTTGTAATTACGTATGACTTTAATATTAGATATCTTTTTTACAATTAATGAACGAAATTGATCGAATCTTTTAGAAAATCGAATTATTTTTCGTATAATCTACGAAATCTTGAAAAGATCTTTCAATCGAAATGTAAAAAAGTCTAAAAAAGGTCGGTGTTTCATAGAATGCATACAATGCCTATCTGTAAAATTTGTGCAAAGACGGGAGTATTATGTAAATCCTGCCAGACCAAATTAGATAGGGGCGAAATAACACAATTAGATATAGATCTTTCTAACTATCTAATGGAATTAGAAGGAAAATTTCCCGCATTAAAAGAAAGCCATTTCTATAAAACTATTGAGTTCGAATCGGTTCTTATTATTCTGGTGGGCAAAGGCGAAATAGCCTCTTTCATTGGACCCCGCGGAAAACTTATCAAATTACTTCAGGATAAATTCGGTAAGAATATTCGGATTATTGAAAAGGTTTCCGACCTTAAAAAGACTATAGAAGATCTTATTGTACCTGCCGAGTTACTCGGAATGAATAAAATCTATTTGCCAACAGGCGAAGTTGAGAGTAAAGCACGCTTAAAATTGGGGGATGAGAGTCGCCTTCCTGCCGATCCTACGGTTCTAGAGGAAGCTATATATCGTTTAACCAATGAACGCATTCGGATCGCCTTCGAGTGACCTTATAATAGCGGTAATTTCTTGGTTACTTTATCGACTTCTTCTTCAGGAGCTGGACCTATTCCTAATGCCGTAACGGTTCCAGGCGGCACTTCGGTCAATCCTCTATCCTGAATGAGTATCACGGGTAATTTCAACTTTTTTCCTTTCTCATAAAGGGCAAGTAATTCTTGTTCATTTCGTGTTTTTACGACGACCTTTTTCTGCCCCTCTTTAATCCAATTCTTAAGCCATTTCTTGTGTGTTCTTGTTTTTTTCGCAATCTCATATAAAGATACTGCCGCATGTGCTACTTGCGCCGCAATTTTACCGCAAGACATTCCTAAATCGTTGCGGATAACGAGTACTTGCTTATATTTGAACATTTAATTTGCCTCTTAAAATATAAAAGACATCTTTTCTTATACTTCAACATCTATTCTACATCTTTGAATATAAATTGAATTTTGGAGCAATTTCCATGTCAATTTCTGAATTAAAGGCGCGCGATTTGATGAATATTGACATTACTTTTGTACGTTCGGATGAAAAAGTAGCCGCCGTAGATCTCTTGATGGTTCGTAAAACACTTGGTGGCGTCCCTGTATTGGATAAAAACGATAAATTAGTTGGAATCATTACACAACGCGATATAATGCTCTCACGATTCCGTACAAGTATTGCAGGAATGACAGTCGATAATTTAATGACTAAAAACCCAATTACTGTTTCTCCTGATGCATCACTTAAAGAAATCTTAACTCTTATGTTAAAACATAACATTGAACGCCTTCCTGTCCTTGAAAATGGAAAATTGATTGGGATGGTCGAGCCTAATTCTATTCTTTACGCCGTATATAACGTTTTAGCAGCAACAAAATAATTTCAATTCAAGGGATTGGAATGAGACTGTATGGAAAGCCATCCGATCGAAAAAGAAATCGGGATTGAAACCTATATTACTCGGCTCAATGGCATTGGAGGGAAATTACGTACCACTATTGAAGATTTTATCGTTGAGGAAATCTCGCCTCAGGGGGAAATAATAAAAAGCCAAAGTCTAAACCAAATTCCTCCAAGACATGATTTAAATTTACAAAATCTGAATAAAGCTACCACATATAATTTAGTTCTCGAGAAATATAATGTAGAAACTTTTACTGCGATTCAATTATTAGCAAATTTTCTAAAAATTCCATATCGCAATATAGGCTATGCTGGATTAAAAGATAAACGTGCTATTACCACCCAGCAGATATCTATTTCAGGTGCAGATCCGCAAATGCTACAAAATTTTAAAGTAAAGGGTGTTTATTTAAACCGAATCCACCCTGGGAAACCTATCAAATTAGGATTTCTTAATGGTAATCATTTTATTATAATTTTACGCCAAATTAATGAATCCTATAGCAAGGTTCAACCGAAAATAGAAGAAATTAAACGCCAAATTCTCACATTCAATGTGCCAAATTATTATGGTCCTCAAAGATTCGGGGTAATACGTCCTATTTCTCATAGAATAGGCCGCGCGCTGCTTTTGAAAGATTATGAATTGGCGCTAAAAATTTATTTAACAGAGTGTTTTCCGCAGGAAAAAAGTGAAATTCGAGAAATACGCGCTATATTGCGCGATTCTTGGCCGAATCCTGATATTTCCTTTCCTAAAGAATATTACTACGAGAATAAAATCGTTGAAAATTTAAAAGAATATCAACCAAATTTTAAGAAAATTTTCGGAAAAGTTTTCCCTTTTCATTATCTCCTTCTATTTATTCATGCGTATCAATCATATATCTTTAATAAGTTATTGAGTATTCGTCTAAACATCGCTCAAATTCCACTCAATGAGGCTATTATTGGTGACTATGTATCAATTTTAGATCAATATTCTCTTCCTACAAAAGCTATCTATGAAGTTAATCCCTCAAATCAAAATTCATTGAATAAGGCAATTTCCAATGGAAAAGCTGTAGTTATGTTTCCACTTTTTGGGTTTGATTTAGATTATTCTCACCATCCTCTTGCCGATTATATTGAAAAATTAATCGATGAAGATGAGATTGATTTATCTCTCTTTAAATTTCCTAACAATCACAACATCCAAATAAAAGTAACTTACCGTCCAATTTCCTTCAGACCAAAAAATTTCACGATAGATATTAATGACTTTTCTAATGCATCTGAAGATCTTTATATTAAGTTTATCTTCTCTCTGAATAAAGGTTGTTATGCAACAGTTCTTCTTCGTGAATTTATGAAAACTAATCCATTAAATTATTAATCAAAAATTTTATTTATCTTGTTTATGTATAGAAATCGTGTCTAAGTTTGTCTAACTTTATATCCTATGCGTGGTCATATTGGATGAATCATAATAAACAGAATTTCGATAACATTGTGTTTGTTGGCAACTCAAAACCTCCTATGAAATATGTAACTGCAATCGTCACCATTTCCCATCAACACAAACCCGAAATCATCATTCGGGCTCGAGGAAATGCCATTTCAAAAGCAGTCGACGTCGTTGAAATGGTTCGTCGGCAATTTCTTCCGGACCTTCAAATAAAAAATATTGCCATTGGTACTGAGAAAATGAAATCACACCGGGGTTTGATTTACGTCTCAACAATTGAAATAATTATAGAGAATCCTAAACAAAAATCATTTTAATTGACCTAGGTCAAATGAAAAAAATAGAAATTACAAATGAAAAAAAGTATAATTCTTTATTCTTCTGATTCAGCTTCCTCTTCGGCTTTTTTCTTCTCTTTTTCTTTCCTTGCCTTCTTTGCCCGTTTTTGAAGTTCCTTAGCTTTCGCTGTGAATTGTGCGGCAAGTTTCTTTTCTCCTAGATCTACTGATAGTTGAGCTGCCTCTCTGTATATTACTGCAGCTCGTGCCCAATCTTCTGCTTCTTCTACTTTATCCGCTCGCATGAGAATTTCACGACGCTGTTCTTCTAGTTTTGCTCTTCGTGCAGCTAATTCCTCACGCTTCCGCTTCTCCTCAGCTTCTAAAACTGCCTGGATAGCCACTTCTCGTATCTCACGGGCTTTTGCATAATATTCTGTCGCTTTATCTTCCTCTCTTAGTCTCATTGAAATGTTCCCTGCCATTGTATAAAGTTTAATGGCTTCTTCTGGTTTTCCTGCGCGTTCGGCAGTATCTGCCTTCGCAAGTATTTTCATTCGTTTCGTGCGGTATTTTGCTTCATTGAATGGTGCTGCCCTCATCATGAAAATAGAACCAAAAAACCAGACGAAACTCATCACGATTGCGGGCCATAGAAGAATATGTGGAACAGTAATTCCATAAGTTGCCAATTCTTGTGGTGTTCCTTGGGTATTGATCAATTCTGTAATTGTTCGTTGTTGGTTGGATAAGGTAATAAGACTACCTATTAAACAAGCTAGGCTGGCTATAGATGTTACAAACATAATAAATCCTGAAAAGCGAATCCCTAGATTAGTCCGAAATAGTGCAATGAGCACTCCCACTATTCCTACTACAAATGTTACCCAATAAATAATTGGTAACACTATCAATAAGCTATCTGCAACTTGTTTTCCTCCGACAAGTCCTTCAAAATATTGGCGATATTCACTAATTGTTCCAGGAAAAGGTGATAATAATGATAAATTAAAAATACCCAAAATTAAACTGACGACAATAGCGGCAATGGCTCCAAAAAAGCCACACCATGCCCCTTGAATCTCAAACATGTTCCTTCTAGCTTCACTCATTTTAGGATTTGCCTCCTACGTTAAAGTAATCTTTTTTATTATTGGTGAGGTTCTTTTTTTGTAATTATTCCTTATATTAATCATAAATAATTCCCTATATGTGATAATTTTTAAAAGGTCCTTGCGGATTAATTGATTAATACATATAGGAAAATTGTTGGTTTAGCTTTAACTTAAATCCCTTAAATAATTTGTGATGATTATAGATGGCTGAAGAGAGTGCATTATGGACTGAAAAGTATCGTCCTATGACAATAAATAATCTCATTGGTATGGATGATAAGTTACCCCACTTAAAAGGGTTTCTTAAGAAAAGAAATTTGCCACACTTATTGTTAGTCGGTCCCCCGGGTACAGATATCTGAAAATATATCGCCCAATGGGAAGACCTCAACTGCATTAAGTTTATTGCATGATCTATTCCAAGAATCCTTCAGTTATAGTGTCGAAGAAATTAATGCGAATGATTCAAGAGAATTTCTAATCCAATTTAAGAAGAAATGGTACGACATCGCTTTACATGAATACAAGCGACAATACTCTGGCACTCCTCCAATCAACTTTATTTTCAAAAGCGTCTTTCGTAATTTCCCTATGGTGCGAACTTTTGCAGATGTCCCCTTTCGTGTTCTAATTATAAAAGACGCCGATGATTTCTCAATGGATATCCAACAGGCATTACGCCGCACAATGGAAAAAAGTTCTCGTACGTGCCGTTTCTGCCTTATCTGTGAGAATTTATCAAAAATTATTGACCCCATCCGATCTAGATGTGTTATTTTTCACTTTACTCCTTTAAAACAATCAGAAATAGGCGCTATACTACGTTACATTGCGACTGCTGAGAAAGTAGTGATTGAAGATGATGCACTTTTAGCAATTATTCATTTAGGTAAAGGGAATTTAATTCGTACTATTAATTTCCTCCAAACAGTAGCTGCCGTTTTTGATGGGGAAAAGATTGATGCTGATTCTGTTCATCAAATCGCAAATCAAATTATCACTTATAAAGTAAAAGAAATGATTGAATTCGCTTTAAATAAAGAATTCTCAATAGCGAGAAAAAAATTAAGGGAATTATTTATTCAACATGGGCTGATGGGCACCAATATCGTGGAGCAAATACGTAATATTTCCATACAATTACCCATTCCTGCTGATTGGAAAGCATCTATTATAGATTTATTAGGAACTTTTGAATTAAGAATGCGAAAAGGAAATGATGAAGAGATTCATTTGAGTGCTTTTCTTGCCCAATTAGGAGTATTGAAATTGAGTTAATAAAATGGTGAATTTATGGTTACTCAAAGCCTACTTTGGACTCAGAAATATATGCCCACATCTGAAAAGGAAATCGTTGGAAATCCTACAGCGGTGAAAAACGTCGATAATTATATTAGAAATTTTAGGAAGAGTACTTTAAAAGAGGGCACTTCAAAAAAGGACACTTCAAAGAAAAATGCAATTATTCTTATAGGTCCTCCTGGCACTGGGAAAACAGCGACGGTTTATGTAATGGCAAGAAAATTTAATTATGATCTGATGGAACTCAATGCAAGCGATTTTAGGAATGAACAAATGATTAAACGCAAAATTGGTATTACGGCTATGGAAAAATCCATTACAGGCAAAAAGAAAACAATTATTTTGGTAGATGAAGTTGATGGAATTAGCGGAGTCCAAGATCGAGGCGGAATTGGCGCGATCATTAAGATCATCAAGGAAACAAGAAATCCCATCATTTTAACCGCTAATGATATTTCTGACCAAAAATTCACTACTCTAAAGCGATATGTGAAACAAATTAAATTTCAGCCTATAAAAAAGCAAACTATTTTGAAAGTCTTACAAAAAATTTGCCAAAAAGAAAATGTTACTTATGATGATAAAATTTTAGAGCAATTGAGCGAAAACGCGAAAGGTGATTTACGAGCAGCTATTAATGATCTTCAGAGTGTGGCAGAAGGTAAAAATCATATTACCATTGATGATATCAAGAATTTACATCAACTTCGGGATGAAGAAAAAACTATTTTTGAAGCACTGAAGATTATTTTCCGAGAAAGAAATATAGAAACTATCCAAAAAACTCTCTGGCAATTAAATATTAGTACACGAGAATTTGGGTTATTGATGCAACGTATCAATGAAATAATTCCAGAACATATGAAAGATCCAGAAGAGTTGGCAAATGCATTTCTAGCTTTATCTAATGCTGATATTGTTTGGGGACGAATTCAACGTAAAAGGGAAAAAGATATCTGGCGACTTTTTCCTTATTTCTCTATTGAACTAGCTGCAGGTGTTTCACTAGCTCGAACGGAAACTCCCTACCATTTCGTAAATTATTATACTGCTTTTCCTCGATTTTTCTTTCAAAATTTGGGAAAACTGCGACGTGGTGATTTAGCTGGAATTGGTGAAAAAATACGAACACGTTGTCATCTTTCTATTTCAAAGGCAATATCCGAATATCTCCCATTCTTCAGTATAATTTACCAAAAAAATCCTAAAATGGCTGAAAAACTTAGTAAGTATTTTAATTTTGATAAAAAAGAAGATAGATTTCTTAAAAATTTCTGGAAATAAAATTATAATAAAAATATCCTTGGAAGAGCTACATACGAGAAACTAGCTCTACCTCAACACGGCTAACTCCTTTAATTGAGGAAATTGCCTGCTCCACTGGCTCTGTTCCTCCCTCTGCATCTGGCATAATCACCGTCACTTTGAGACATTTTAGACCAAAGGCAATATGTTCTTCCACTACTTTGTATATTCTGACATTTTCAGGAAGACTTTCCCTAATTTGTTCTTGTAATTTATTTAAATCGACATCAATATCTTCAGGTAATACCTTCATCTGAACTACTACATCTGCCATTAATTCATCTCCGCTAATTTAATAATCTAAGGTCCCACGAAATCACATTTGGAACATCTATAAGGTCGCGCGAATTGGCGACATCTTTCACATCGCCAGATTGTCACATTACTACAATTAGGGCAGGAAAATTTTACAGCGTATTCTCGTGGTACCATAATTCTACCACAGCTGGCGCAAATCGGTGTATCTACTTTCGCCATTATATAGACCTCATTTTCAATTTCGAGTTAAATATGAACCAAATTTTGATAACATAATGAATCTCTTTTTTTAAATTTTCCTCTTAATGAATTAAAATTCCACTCAGAATAGATATCCCGATTCTTAAAATTTTTGAGCTAAAAAGTACTTTCTTTATAAGAGCACCTTGCATATCCATATCGCCTATTTCTTCTATAAGCGTTGAAATTCCTTGATTAGATACTGCTCGAATTAATTCGTCTAAAATTTTATCAGGTAATGAATTTAACAAGTTCCTAAGGAATTTCATTAATTGTAGTTCTCTTAAGTAAAGGTGATGCCATTCTTTCTGATATTTTTTAAGAAAATCTTCTGAAAAATCATTTCTTTCAAGGGCTTCGATAGCCACTTTTCCTGCGATTTTAGCACAAAGTCCTCCGAAGACAACACCGCCTCCTGTTGTTGCCTTAACTTGTCCAACAGAATCACCAACTCCTAGAAATCCAGGCGCATATGTCTTCTTAATGGGTCCTCCTATCATTATTAACCCTCCTCCCTTCTTAAATACTATTCCATTCCTTAATTTCTTTGATGCAATGGGGTGTTTCTTTATAAAATAATCAATATAGTATTTTGGTTTTCCAAACTTACTTCCAACTGCAACTCGCGCCGTATTTCCAGATGTTGGAATAATATATGCAAAGAAACCTGGTGCAATTTTTCTTCCTAAATATATCTCAACATAATCTTCATCAATAGACACATCTTTCATTTCATATTGGATTGCAGGTACTAATGTATCTTGTCGTGAAGGAATTAATCCCATCGCTCTTATAAATTTAGCCTGCACCCCTTCTCCGTCAATTATTATTTTGGTTTTTACACCGATTTCCTTATTTTCCTTTTTAACCTTTAATCCTACGGCTTGCAAATTCTGTTTGATTATTGAAACAACTTTGGCATTGAGATGAACAATTCCATCTAATTTTTCCACATTATACATCATAAATTTATCAAATTTAGCTCTATCAATCACTAGTGCTTGGATCTCTTTCCGCTTCACCTCAAAAGAAAAACCAGAAGGCGAATAAAATCGGGATCCCTTTACTTTATGTTGAATACAATCATCTGGAACTTTAATCCCTAGTCTTTTGAATCCATTCACACTAATTAGCCCAGCACAATTAATCGGAACTCCAATTTCCTTATGTTCTTCAAAAATTTCAACAAATCCACCGGATTTTAAAATTTCTATCGCAGCAAATGCTGAAGCCGGTCCACCTCCAATGCATGCCACATCTATGTGATAATCACCTGTCACAATACTCCAATCCTCTGATCAAATCAATTTTTTTGTCTGCACCATGACCGAATTTAAATTATATAGAATTTTCTTTCAACTAATTTCAATCTGATAAAGATTAAGAATATGGTTTACTAATTTTTTGTTGAGAAAGAAAACAGATTAAATAGTTGTGGCAGTATGAAATTTATTCTACGAGGGACTATAGCCCATATCTTACTAAAAGAAGATACGGTCGTTTCAGACATTATTCAAGATATAATGTTACAAGCTCCTAAAAAATATTATCTAGAAACACATCTTGATGAAAATAATGAAGTAATAAGTTTAATTATTCAGAATATCGGTAGTGATTTTGAAAGAATTATAGAGGTATTGGAATATTTTGCAAAAAAATATAATAAAATAAAAGATCCAAAATATAATTCGATATCTAACACCTTTTTTGAACTCACTAAGGAATTGCGGCGAACAAAACCGCTTTCTCCGAGAAATTTATTTCGGTTCGATAGAGAATGAACTTCTATCTTCTTCTAGTAGTTTCTCAGGAAAAATCCGTCAGGCAAAACAAATTTGAAAAATTTTCTAAGGGGATTTGACAAAATTGGAAGACAATAATGAGGATTCAAAGCTTGAAATTGAAGTCAAAGTAGTGGAAGCCAAACAACGCGATGTTGGACGATCAATCATCCGATTAGATCCTCAAACCTTTCAAAAATTAAATATTCGAACTGGTTCTATTGTAAAAATCAAAGGAAAAAATCGGATTACTGCTGCAATTGTTTGGCCTGCCTATCCTGAAGATCAACATCAAGGAATTATTCGAATGGATGGGCGTCTCCGTAAAAATGCAGGTGTTTCGTTAGGAGAGAGCGTAAAAGTTTCTCGGGCACGGGAAGAAACCGCACGAGAAGTTTTACTTGCACCAACAAATGTAATTATAAGACCGGGTGATCCTTATGTTGAAAGTTTTATCAAACGTAAACTTCTCAACTATCCTCTTACAGTAGGCGATGTTATTTATATCCCAATTGGTATTGCTAGAGAAGTTCCATTTAAAGTTATATCTACAAAACCTAAAGGTATCGTAGTTGTAAAGCAAAAAACTGAGCTAAGGGTGAGTGAACAAACACGTGATGAAGTGCCTGGAGGCATTCCTTTACTGACTTATGAAGATATTGGCGGATTAAAACCTGAGATTCAACGTATTCGGGAAATGGTTGAATTACCCTTGAAACATCCTGAATTATTTAAAAAATTAGGAATCGATCCCCCGAAGGGTGTTTTGTTACGGGGTCCGCCTGGTTGTGGTAAAACTCTTCTTGTTAAAGCTGTGGCAAATGAATCTGACGCCTTTTTTAAGCCTATTAATGGTCCCGAAATTATGAGCAAATTCTATGGAGAATCTGAAAAAAGATTACGAAATATCTTTGAGGATGCCGAAAAAAAAGCCCCCAGTATTATTTTTATCGATGAGCTTGATGCAATAGCACCTAAACGAGAAGAAGTAACTGGCGAAGTAGAGCGCCGAGTTGTGGCACAATTACTCGCTCTGATGGATGGTCTTAGAGCTCGGGGCCGTGTAGTGGTTATAGGTGCAACTAATCGACCTAATGCCCTTGATCCTGCACTGCGCCGTCCAGGACGATTTGACCGTGAAATTGAAATTGGGGTACCCGATAAAATTGGCAGAAAAGAGATATTACAAATACATACGAGAGGTATGCCTCTCACTGATTCTGTTGATTTAGATAAATTGGCGAATATAACTCATGGCTATGTAGGAGCTGATTTAGCTGCCCTTTGTCGAGAAGCTGCAATGAAAGCTCTCCGTCGGTATCTTCCAAAAATCAATATTGAAGAAGAAGAAATTCCAACAGAAATACTTGATGAGATAGAAGTACGGATGGAAGATTTCCTATCAGCTTTAAAAGAAATACAACCTTCTGCTATACGCGAAGTTTTAATTGAAATCCCAAACGTTCGTTGGTCTGATATCGGCGGACTTGAAAATGTAAAACAAGAATTACGAGAAACCGTTGAATGGCCTCTTAAAGATCCCGAGAGTTTTTCTCGCCTAGCAATCACTCCCCCTAGAGGTGTTCTTTTAGTAGGTCCCCCAGGATGCGGAAAAACTTTGTTAGCTCGGGCAATTGCAACCGAAAGTGAAGCCAACTTCATTTCAATTAAAGGACCAGAAGTCCTTTCTAAATGGGTAGGTGAATCAGAGAAGGCGATCCGTGAAGTATTTCGAAAAGCTCGGACTGCAGCACCTGCAATCATTTTCTTTGATGAAATTGATGCGATTACCCCAATGCGTGGAATGATTTATGGTGATTCTGGAGTAACAACACGGGTAATAAGTCAGCTTCTTACCGAAATGGATGGCCTTGAGACCCTTCGGGATGTTGTCGTGATTGCCGCCACTAATCGCCCAGATATTATCGATCGTGCGTTGCTACGAGTTGGACGCTTTGATCGAATTATTTATGTAGGTGCTCCAGATGTGGAAAGTCGCAAGAAAATATTCGAAATCTACACCAAAAATATGCCATTAGCCGATGATGTGGATTTAGACCACCTCGCACGAATTACAAAATATTTCTCTGGTGGTGATATCGAAGGTTGCTGTCATGAAGCTGCACTTTTAGCCTTACGTGAAAATCGAAACGCTGAAAAAGTCTATCTTCGCCACTTTGAAGCAGCAATAAAGCGAATTCACCCCTCTGTTCCCCCTGAAGTTAAGAGCGCTTATAAAATGCATATGGATAAACTCAAAAAAGCTTCCTTAGAATCTCCTCACTATGGATAAATGCATTCTGAACGATGGACAAATTTTTAAATAAAGGTTATAAAATTAAAGATAGTTTTCATCAAGAATTTTTCAAAATGGAAATCCTTTCTTTTATACGCTTTCAGTTTCTTTAAATATTGTTTTATGAACGTAAGATTATGGAGTATGTCAGCTTATGAAGGGTAAATTATGGAGTCCGACGCCACTTAAAAATCTCATTTTATATGCACTGGTCCGAAACAAGGGAGTAGTCTTAGATTCCGAACTAATGCGTCTCCTCCAAAAAGACGTGAGTGATTTATCAGAAGCCAAGTTGAGTCAAACCTTAATGCAATTAGAAGTTCCAGGAATTATCCACGTTGCTCGAATTACAAAAAATAAAAGAAGAATCGAGCTTACAAAAAATGGTCAAGAATTATTTGCAAATAATCGCTCTAAATATTAATTCATCTTAAATTGTTCTTATGTAATAAGTATCATTTGATTTAAATTAATCAATTTTAGAGTTTCTAAAATTGTATCGAATCTTACCTGATTCTATGGAACTTGCTCTAAGCTTAAACTCTTTGAAAATTACCTTATAATTGATCTTAATTATCCATCACGTTCTGATCTATTCCATTTCTTTTTGAATCATAAGAATTTCCTAAATGATAACAAATTTAAAGGAATAATGCTATTCTGTATTGGAAGTTATGTATATCTAAATGAATTATTATTTGAGATAGATGAGGTTTCTACGTGTCAGACGATATAGCAACAATCGATTACCTCATTCGCGAATTAATGAATACAAATAATACTATAACAGCGGTTACTCTCCTTTCTCCAGATGGAAATATAATCTACCAGACTTCAAATTGGGATATATCATCTGACATCATTGGTGTATTGAATTCTTGGAGGCAACAAGCCCCATCTATCGTAGTTCAAGGTATCAAATATTCTACTTTACAATGCACACCTGAACGATTAGTTTCTACAAATATCCTCGGGCAAGGACATATTGTTGCATCCAGTGAACGAGATCGTATTTTGTTAGCTTATGTTACTCCCGATGGAGGCGCTGGAATTGCCTATATGGATGTCGCCCGAACATTATCTCAAATCACAGGGGGAGCGCCTGCTGCCCCCACAGCCCCTGCTG
>SUPS01000042.1 GCA_005191415.1 Candidatus Helarchaeota ASGARD archaeon Hel_GB_A | reverse complement strand
TTATTGTAAAACTCGAGGTGGTCTTGAGGGATTTGAGAAGAATGACGTTCTAAATAATTGAATAATTTAATGGCTAATTCACGCAAATAATTTTGAACATTATGAAGTTGATTTTTCGGGTCAGACCAAAGCGGAAATGGATTATTTACTTTCAAATTTTCAGGAGTTGTACTCCAAGAACTAGCCAGAGGAATCACTTTGCCCTTCTGCTCAAACAAATTTAAAATATCATCGAGAAAAATCATTTGGACCTCTTCATCACCGTCTATTTCTTGGAAAACGGTTCGTAAAAAGGTCTCTTCATAATTTTTTATGTGATGTCCAAATGTTTCACCATCCATCGCTGTGATGATGTAATAATCATCTTCAAAGAGAGTTTTAATTTTGGAGATAAACTCCATGGGTCCATATTTTTTGAATGAAATTTCGTTACTTATAATATCGTCTCGGAAAAATACAGGGAGAGTGTTGTAGAGATAGTAAAAATTAGTTGGCCATTCACTAGGGCACGCAATCCCGCTTGCGATGATCCATTTATAGTCTAATTGCTTTACAATATTAAGAATTCCTTTGGAGATAGCCATCTCGGGTGGGAAAAAACCTTTAGAAGCGGCATAAATTTTTCCGAAAATCTGTTCATTATATTCTTCATTGAGATGAATTTGACGTAAGACTTCTGCAGGGGGAAGATTTGGTAAGATAGGATGGTACATTCCGGACCCAGTAAATCGCAGTTGCCCCTTTCTAGCAACTTCTTTTATTTTTTCAAGCGTATCAAGAAATTTATAGTGGGTAAAAAATTCAGTGAGTGACCCATTAATATTTAATGTTAATTTGGTCGTGGGAAACTCCAAGAAAACATCAAAGAGTTTTGAGTAGCATTCATCATTGATCTTTTGTAGAATCTTTAAACTTTGGAAAGGTGGCTGATAAATATGAAGTAATAAAGCCCAATAGATCATTTTTGACCCAATCTTTTTTCATTTTCTTAAATTGAACATTCGTTGGATGAATTCATTCATCTTTATTTTTTGCATAAGATCAAGGATTTTGGGATTCTTTTGAAGGGTATTTTTAATTTGGAGTAGAGTATGTAATTTTTCCTCAGGAGGAACATTGTCTGGTAAAGAAATTAAGTAATTTGAGACGACTTCACATAAATTAGTTTCTAGTAATTCGGGAAGATAGATTTCGTAGATTAATGAATCGAGTAGGGAAAAATCAAAAAATTCGATGAGAGAAATCTTATCTTTATGGAACTGGTAAAGAAAAAGAAGATAATCAGCAATAGTTTCAATTACTTTCTGTGTTTTTAAAGATATTTTTTTAATTGGAAGTGCTTCTAGGAAAGTTTTTGAGATATTAACAGTATAGGAAGAGATATTACTAAAATTCAGCAGGTAATAAGCATTGATTAATTTTGAATTCAGAATAGCCAGGATATATTTACTTAAGAATTCTTGATTCTCAAAGACGAGAGGTGATTTAAAGAGGATGTTATTTATCGATGCAAATGTGTAAAATTGCGAATTATCATAGGCGATTTGAAGAGGATAAGCACTACCACCAATCCGTTGGGCGAGAAGTTTTTCCGATGCTTCGTGTATCCATTGTGGTCGTGGGCGATGGAGTTTGTTTTTTGTTAAAGATTTATCTGTAGCATAGATAATATATTGATTGGATTTCCAATTTATTTGATAGCGACTAATATTTTTTCCTCGTAACAATTTTTTGGCGAGCGGGTGGTTTGGATTGTCTATAAATAAACCATCGTTTTTTCGACAAACAATACCTTCAATAATCTCACGAGTAAGTTTTCCCAAGGGAATCATGTTCTCTTTTAAAATATTAAAGACCTTTTCGAGTTCTGAATCGAGATGAATATTGAAAGCTAATACAGGGTTGTTTAAAAAACGAACTTGATTGATAAAGTGATAATCAAATTGGTAATTTAGTAAATTCTCCACATTATAAGCAATTAAAGTAGTGCTATTTTTATTAGCAAATGATTTTTGAAGAAATAACAGGAGAGTAGAAGCGGTCACGCCTTTAAACACGCCACCTTTTAAATCTACAATTTCCTGGATAAATGTATTCTTTAGAATATAATGGCGGATAAAATCATTAGTAGTAGTCCGTAGGATGGTGTTTGGAATAATAAAACCAAGATATCGATTCTGTTTCAGAAGATTTAACGATCGAATAATAAATAAAGAAAATAAATTTATTTTACGGGATTGCTTTGCTTTTCCCTTTGCAAAGGATTCATGGTCCATTAGATATTTTTTCTTGTAGAAACGATTTTCGAAAAAAGAAAAATTTTTACCTCGAATGAAGACGTAAGGGGGGTTTCCAACGATAATATCAAAACCGCCTTCCCTAAGAATCTCCCCAAAATCGACTTGCCAATGAAAAGGGTAGTGGGATTCGAATTCATTCAAGATTGGGTTTCTTACTTCGTGTGAAGAATCTTCAGGAAAATATGAATTAATAAAAGAAGGATTAATAAGTTCATAAATTATTTGATGGAATTCTAGTAAAACAGGTGCAATTAGGGAGCCGTAAGAATCAAAGTGATCCTTCCAGAGTTTTTTGAGTGTTATAAATGCGTTTACAAAAGGTTCTACTGTGCTGGAGTGTAACATTGAATTAATAGATTGGAATTTATGTTCTAATGAAGGAATAACTTCCTGTAAATATTGAATTTTTTGACTTAAATCAGAATTGATAATGGTATCAAACTTATAAGGGGTTAATTTTTCATTTAACCATCCAATGAGACTATTACCTTGACGAATATTCCAGTCTAATAATTGGGACTTATGGAGGTCATTAATAGGATAATTATCCGACGAAAGCCATTGGAGTAAATTTTGTTTCGTAGCTTTTACGGCATCAATAAATAAATCTATACCATAAATATTATCAAGAAGAATTTTCCGTTTTAACTCATAGGGATTTACCGGTTTTTCTAGTTTTTCTAAAAGCCATTGTTTGATTCGATATAAAATTTCCGCGACTTCAATCAAGAAAATTCCTGTACCACATGCAGGGTCTAAAATTCTAATGGTATCAAGATAATCGAGAACTTTTTGGAAATATTTAGGAGAATTCTGATTTAATAGATTCTGTAGACTTAGACCTTCAGAGTTTAAACCTTGCAAAATATAAGAGGTAATTGTTTGGAAGCATATATATAATGATATTTCTTTAGGGGTATAATAAATCCCCTTCTTCTTTTTGAAAGGGTTATATCCTGTTTGATGATGGATGTGAGTTTCGATTTTTTGGAACAATTTTAGACTCTGAAGGAGAGTTCTCTTATTCTGTAGGACTTTCTCGAATTCCATGTTCACCATTTCTTTTGTTCAAAGATATGAGCCATGGACTGAAATTTGCTGAGTACTACATCGGGATCGAGTTCTTCCTCGCCCATCGTTAGTAAATACATTAGCCACCCTTTAAGTTCTACAGTCATAAAGTGGAATTTTTTTGTGCGATGCTTAATATTGAGGACGAGTTCAAAATTCCCAAGGAAGTTTTCTGCTAGTTTGGGGTTGGTATGTGTCATGTAATAAATGCTATTATAAACAGTATTGAGGCAGATTGCTTCGATTTCTTCGTTGCGATAATATTCATTCAGAATCATAAGATTTTCATCAAAAAGAATGGCTGCATCTAATTTGAGTAGAAGGACAATAGATTCCAAAAGTTGTTTGAGGGGTTTCAATTGTGAAATTAGTTCTTGGAATGTTTTTGAAAAAGCTTCGATGATAGTTTTCCGATCATAAATTGAGGTGATATAAATCGAAAGTTCATAGCCTACAGTAAGAAATGCATCCTTTATTTCTTTGATGTTTTCTTGTATTTTTGGGTCATCTCGAATGTTTGGGTCGATCTTGTGAATTAGCAAGACGAGTTTAGGTTTACCATCTAGATTATCAATTATACCCAGGATTTCTTCAAAATATTTGAGAGCTTCATCATATCGAGATGAATTTACTGCATCAATGACGAAGAAAAGCGAATCGGTGTTTTCAAAATACTTAGAATTTTTCAAGTAGTCTTTTCGGAATTTTTCTTGCCCTCCAAGATCCCATGTAACAATAGGAAATCCAAAAACGGTAATTTCATCCCTTTCGATTCCAACAGTTGGTTTAATATTGTCCATTTTATTGTATTTTTCCTGTAAAATATTGAGAATGGAGGTTTTCCCAGCTTGATCCAGCCCAACAATTAAGATTTTCTTTACTTCGCCCAAACGAGTACCTTCCTACAAAAGGATGTTAATGGTTAAAAGATTTGTCTCTATTTAAATTTGTTTGGGCTTTATTAAACGTTTCATTTTTTTGTACAATTTGATTACCGCATACTGCCATCGTTCGAAATTTGCACGGTCAGGATAGGCTTTATAGAGATTTTTCATCTGATTGAGTTGTGTATTGACGAAATAGAGATTTAAAAGTAATTCAGGCATAGTAATTCCACGTATGGCACGTCCTATAAGATCTAAAAGACCAGGACGTACGGTTTTTCCACTTGCAATATCCATAATATCCTGATTGGAAAGAAGGCCATTTTTGAGTCCGAAATTGAGCTCGGCATCTGAAAAACGTTGGAGAGCGATTCGGAGTAAATCGAGTGCCGCGAAACTAGCCCCTTGCTCATGGGCATAACGTTTGTTGTATTCCCAAAGTCCATCTATGGACCAATCGCCCCGTTCAATTGCATTAGCCGCCGTTTCAGCAGCATAGATCCCAGCACGCATAGAAGACCCAATACCACCACCATGTAGAGGATTCACTTGACAAGCTGCATCACCGACAAACATGATTCCGCTTTCGACCAGTGACCAAAGGGGGCGTCGAACAGGCACAACACCGCCCCCTTGGTGAATAATCTCAATAGGCTCCTTCGCAAGCGGGAGAACTTCACGTTGATAATATTCTTTAACCTTATACTTAGGATCTGCGTAAACTCCGATTCCCAGATTCACGCGATCTTCAGATTTCGGAAAGAACCATAGATAACCTCCAGGAGCTCGTTTTTGAGAGAGAAAAATATGGATACAATGGGGATCGTAATCCATACCACCGACTTGTAAAATTTCACGATAACAGACGATGATATCGCTTTTATCGATTTCATTCTCTATATAAGGACTTTGCATTGCTTTGCGGAGAGGTGAATGGAATCCACTAGCATCAATGACAATTTTTGCTTCAAACTCTTTTTTTTCGCCCGTTTTCATATCTTTCGCTTCAACACCCACTACAGCATTTTGAGCAAAAATGGGTTTTAGAACCATAATTTCATCCTGAAATTCTAGCCCAGTATCTAATGCTTCCTTTAGCAAACGCTGTCCAAAAGCGAGTCGGTTAATAATGTACCCTTCGCTTCCTTTTTCAGAAAGGGATTTGCATACCGTTAAATCGGGGGAATACAGATTTGATGCCTTAATTACATTCTCTAATTCTTCACCTCGAGGAAGGGGGATATTGAGAGCATCAAAATCCTTTTTCTCAACAGCATCCCCACAAACTTTATCACCAACGAATTCAGCTTTTTTCCGTTCCAGAAGGCAAGTTTGGAGACCTAATTTAGCCGCAGTCTTAGCAGCTAATGCGCCTCCAGTTCCAGCGCCAACCACAATTACATCATACTTCATAATATCACCACTTTTCCAATTTTTTCAATAAATCAATAGAAGAAAAGAGCTTTACTCGATTACTTCGCATACTTTTGCGAGATTTATCGCTGCTTCTTTTGTTAAGCCATTTTCTCCAAGAATTGTATAACGAGAACTACCTCGAATTTCATGAGCTTTCATTAGAGCTTTTATAATAGCCTCATCAGATACACCAAGTTGTTTTGCATTCGTAGGAGCACGAATGATTCTGAGAGTTTCCCGAATTTTTTCCCAATCAAGCCCATGAAGATATGCCATCATAATAGTCCCAACACCAACCTGCTCACCATGTAGGGCAGGATGGCCCGCTACAATATCGAGTGCATGAGAGAACGCATGTTCACTACCGCTTGCGGGGCGGCTTGTGCCTGCAATGCTGATAGCAATCCCACTACTGATTAATGCTTCGAGCACAATCCGATAACTTTCTTCAATTCCTTTAGTAATCACCCGAGCATTTCGAATAATGAATTCAGCACACATCTTCGCTAGTGTATTGGCGAATTCCCCGTAATATTCACTTTTAAGTTTATATGCCAGTTCCCAATCAGCCGTTGCCGTGATATTTGCGATGACATCTGCTGAACCGCTTGCTAAATAGCGATATGGGGAATTCTTAATGATGCCTGTATCTGCGATGACTGCAATGGGGGATTGTACCATGACAGAGTAAGAGGTATCAAGACCGCGTATAGAAGCGCGGGGCGATGCAATACCATCATGTGAAGCGACAGTAGGGACGCTAATGTATGGCAAAGTTTTATTTGATGTTTCATCCAAACAAGCTAATTTGGTTACATCAATATTCTTTCCGCCACCGACTCCGATAAGAATAGATGGAGAAAGTTCTTCAATCATTTGTTTTACACGCTTTACATTCTCGAGATCGGCTGAAGGAATCTTTATACACTCAACTTTGCTAAATCCATACTCTTTTAGAGAATTTAGAACCGTTTCGCCAGCAATATGAAAAGTTTTTGGACCTGTTACCACGATAGCACTATCTTGAAAGCCGTAAGTTTGGCAAAAGTTTCCTACTTTAGAGATCACTTCGCGTCCAATGATAATTTCGCGCGGCAGCTCAATGCGGTGAAAAGATTCCATACATAGCACCTAAATTTAAATCAGAAAAAAGATCATGCATAAAATTGCGGTCGTGCCCATAGGAACCGTGAGATTATCAATACCTAGCGGGCTAAAAAACTCGATGAGTGTGCCGATGGCTGCTGCAATTAATGAATAAATGATTATTAAATCCCATGTTAAAATTACAAAAGAAGCTCCATAATTAACTTCTATTGCAAGAATACCATTAAACCACATCGCAAAGATGGCGCCTCCGAATCCTGCAGCGAATAAAGTCAGCGACCCAATAATTGATCTTTTGGCACCTTTGATTACAGTATAAGTTCGCTTTGCATATTTCTTTCCAATAATGGGGGCTAACCCATCACCTAGATACATAATCGTAAGAGGTGCTGCAGCAAGCCAATAGAAACGTTCAAATCCCAATTCAACTAAACCTCCGAGGGTGAAAATAAGGGTCAACACTAGGATTGAAACAGAATAATAGAAAGGACCCCACAGTTTTTCACCTTCTTCCGCACGTTCCATGGTTCCAAACATTTCACGTAAGGCTTTTACGGGACTTGATGGACTAGCCAGATATAAAAGGATTACAAATGTCAATGCCACCAAATTAGCGACCCAAGGATGGTCAAAGAATAACACTGTATAGACAGAAAATCCTGCAAATATATGGATGATTTTTCGAGTAAATTCAGAAGATTTTTCAAATTTTTTTCTGAAAATTTCACCTACAAGTAATACAGTAATGACATAGAGATATGCAATTCCAAAAACAAGCCAATCATTCATTTCCATTTCACCTATTTAAATAATTATTAGAAAAAGTCCCATCGCAATTACTCCACCAATGGTTGCAGCTACGAAATTCACCATGTTATTTTCAAAGAAGGCAATTCCTCTTTGATAAATCGATTTTTCACCACAATGTTTCGCCTTTTCCGTAATTTTGCCACAAACACTACATTTGAAGATACCTTGAATAGTCGCTCCGATGATGCTATCAACTAAACATCCAAGCATTCCTGAAACAATAGCAATTATCAACAAAAACACACCAAAATTAGTTCCTGAATTTGTAAATTGGACGCCAAAGGAGGAAAGGAGCCAACCTCCACCACCAATAATTACGGTCCCAATAAGTGCACCTAGCTCGCCCAATATCGTAACACCACCTGAGGTTCCTGGCTCTACTTTTTCTCCTAAATGGGTGATAAGCCGTGGGGTTTGTTTAGATAATAAACCGACCTCTGTCGCAATGGTATCGGCACACATAGTAGCAACCGCGCCAATAAATCCAAAAAGAAAGATCTCTCCCGGAAGTGATAAGAATACGACTAACCCTTCTAATGCCGCACATATCGCAGGAAAACCACCATTCGCCATTACATTTGGCCATTCCCGGGCACCACCTTTCTCTTGGGCAAGCCCAGCTTTTGCTTTACGTTTATACTTGAATTTTGTAAAAAAAGCAGCAGAAAGATGGAACAATAAAATGAGAACGAACCATGACCAGCCCCCAAAAAGCCATACAGTCAGTCCCACCACTAGTCCAGCCAGCAGACCTGAAACGGATACAATTTTTATAGCGTAGGATAGCGCGCCGAAGGCACCTACCACAATAATGCCAAGTATAACATCCACAAAGATATCCATTCTATTCACCTAGCAAATGAGTTAAATCCCATTCAAAGTTTTAGAATCGTGATTTTGGGAGAGAATAGATGAATTTTCATTATATATGTTTTTGATTAGAAAATAATCCTCCAGAGCTTTTAAAAATTTAGATGGTTTATTTTACAACTATGAAAATTTTATTGCAGTATATTATTTGTAAAGGAAATAACTAATTTTTCAGTCTCCAAGAAAAGAATTTTATTCTTTTAGATTCATTAATTAACCAGATTCCTAAACTGGAGGACTTGATGATGATTGGAGAATTCGTTGATCTCCTCCTTGAGCCAATTCTTTGGTTGATTGTGTCTGGAATAATCACGATTTTAGCGATCTTTTTCATTTTAAAGTACAGAAAAATAGAGGAAGAAGCCAAACCATTCATTTTTGGATTGATTCTGTTTATTTGTTGCTTTTTAATAGCTAGAACCATTGAAACAATCCGACGTTATTGGATTGGCTCATATTATGATATAATAGATTCGCATTTTTCAATAACCGGTCTAAATTTAGCTCTACGACTTTCTTATTATATCATAGCTTGGTCTGGTATTACCATCTTTTATTATGTGTTTGAAACACATATTATGAAAGAAGGCATGCAGAAGAATACGTGGTATATACTGACCATTTTTTCTGCGCTTGAAGGAATCTTCTCCTGTTTCCTTTATTTCACTTCGGCTACCGATTGGGTGATGTTTTGTGTCATAGGGTTTTTCTTTGTGGTGGCATTTTTTCCCGTGTTTCTCTTCCTCTACACGGCAAAAATGGCAATTTCAAGACGACAACGTGTGGCATGGATTGGCATTACCATTGGATTTCTCATTTTCGTCCTCGGAGTAATGGCAGACCTTCCTGAAGCCTATTTGGTAGTTACAGAATATATGGGGTTGGAGTACTTTCCTCCAGTATTCATTCATTATGGAACACCTATAATGCAAGCAATGGGAACAGTTTTGATGGGAATTGGCTTTGCTGTGCTTTATGAGAATATCTAATGGTTCATCTGCCTATAACTGCTAAGATTAAATGAGCTTGCTGAGTTCAAGTTTAAAAAAAGGGAAAATAAAGATAAATTTAGTTGAGAAAACTACGGATTAGTCATTTTCTTAAAAAAGGTTGGGAAAAGAATTTGAAATTTTTATGATAGGCGAGCGATAGCAACGCAATAAGAGAGAACAAGACAATTATTAATGGAAAGCCAGGTATATCATTACCATATTTGATTTGGACAGATCCAGTTGAGGAGCCATCTACAGCGCCGATATAAGGCCAATTACCAAATAAAATGTCCGCATAACCATTTCCATTTATGTCAGATTCTATGAGCATGTATTCAGTACTAAAGCCTTCTCCATATATAGACAGGAGGAGGTCTCCAGTTTTGCCTGAATAGATGTTGTGTGGAAAATAATGACCATGATAGCCATAATCATCACATCCATCTCCATCTATGTCGCCGCAATATGTAACGCCGTGCATTCTATCATTATCATCTGGGTCTTGAAGAGGATGGTGTCTGATGAGATCCCCATTAGTTCCATTAAAGATTACTGCATCTTGAGCGGTTATATCTAAGAGAGCACCGAAATCGCCAATACCATTGCCATCTACATCACCGACATAAAAGACAGCACCTATGTTGGTACTATTAGTCCAAATATCCGAACTATCTGATGCATTTATATATCTAAATCCGTTGCCAGAGACAGCTACAGCATCTATGCCAGGTCCCGATCCGTTTGGAATCACTGCTATGATACTATTGGGGGCGGATCGGTTCCATAAACTGGTTCCATCTACGGAATATGCGCTTATATTTTCAGATGTGTAGGCCAAGATACAGGTGGTGAAATTAATTTGAATGAGTTCAACGCCGTAGGGAGTAGCCGCAAGTTCTCGTTCCCAGATAAGGGAGCCATTAAGTCCCTCAATACATTGGAGGACTGCCATGGGTTCGCCTACAAGTTTCATGCCAATTATTACATAATCATTTGACCCCTGACCATTCACGTTAGCACCTAAACCGACTCCACACTTGGGCCGACCATAGGAAGTGTATGGCCAATATAACTGAGATCTTCTACCGTCCGTTCCACTAATTGCAATGGTTTCACCCGTAGAACCATTTACAAGATAATGATAATAATCGGTCATCTCGAATACGAGTTGCTCTGTAATATTATCGCCATCTAAATCAATTCCTGAATCAATCCCGTAAAGTTCATGATGGAATGCATGTGAGCGCCATAGCTCCTTTGGACCACCATTTGCGGGGTTTACATCGAGACATACGAGGATAGCGGGAAATGAAAAGCAGATTTCTCGCCAACCATCACCGTTTATATCACTGACCACCCATGCACTAATGATACGGACATCTTTTGACTGATAAAAGAAGATTAAACCATCGGAGGCTCCATTTACCGTCGTATAAATTGGCAAACTCCAGGAAAAACCGAATAAAAATACAAATAGGATTCCAAATTTGCCTATGTTTTTCATAAACGATATCAATCCTATTAATTTTTGAGAATTCGAATTGGAAAATAGCAAAATGATGTATAGACTATAATTTAAAAAGAAATCGAAAAACTTAGAAATTAAAAAAATTAATAAAACGCAATAATAGTAAAGTGGAGATCTTCTGTTGAATAGCTAAGTTATGAAGCCATTTTAAATCGTCATTCTTTTCATGTTTTCCGATCTAAAATGTCTTTTGGGGAGGTTTTCTGTTGAATAGCTAAGTTATGAAGCCATTTTAAATCGTCATTCTTTTCAGTTAGGGAAATAACTTCATCAAATAGTTTATTGGCGATATTCTTTTGATCTAATCGGCGATATATTTCGGCGATTAAATATTTTATTTTAAAGATCTCCTCAGAAGGTACAATATTTTTTTCAAGAGCAATTTGGAAATATTTAATGACCATTTGACCACTTTTTTTCATTAATTCAGGAGTTTCTGCCCACCAAAATAAATCAAGCCAATAATTTGCAAAATCATATTCGTTCATCTGGATGAGATCATATCTTTTCATGATCTCAAGACAGATTATTGCACGTTCGAGTTTCTTTTCAAGGGAATGATCGTGTAAAGGTCCTAAGGATAGGATTTTTTCTTTAAAAGTTGCATTCTCAAAAGTTTTCTTAAAAGACGCTTTCGTTCCGCAAAAGCCACAGGAAGGACAAAGATGGTAGAAATATAAAACAGGATTGAGCCCCCAATAATTGGGGCGAAAGTCCGTTCGTCTTGATCCGAAGCCACAACTCCCTATTTCACAGCTTTCGAAATCTTCATTACAGACAGGACATGTCAAAGGGAGAGGATATATAGTTGTCATAAGTTATAATAGAGAAATAAAAGAATATAAAGATAATGAAAACAAAATAAAGCACAATAAACTATAAGTTCATGGTTTTAATTGCCTTAATGATTTCAGCTAATTCAGCGCCTTTATCTTTAGGGACAATTTTTTCGAGATAAGTTCCTTGGACAATTAACTTTGCCCCAGCTTTCACAAAAGCGACTGCTTGTTCTTTGGTGTTGATACCCCCTCCTACAAATACGGGAATATCAACAAAATTCGCTACCATTTTAACCATTTCGACAGGTACTGTTTCATTCGCTCCGGAACCTGCTTCAAGATATACCATTTTAAAGCCGATATATTGTGCTGCGAGAGCGTATGCAGCAGCAATTTTTGGTTTATTTCGAGGAATCAGATGTGCTTCGCCGATGAAACCTGCGGTAGCACCTGGCTCAATGATGATATAAGCCAATGAGATAGGTTCCAGATTCCATAATTTTAAAATGGGGGCGCCTAACACATGGGAGCGAATGATCCAATAAAGATTATTGGAGTTGAGTAAGCTCATGAAAAAAGTAGCATCGGCATTGTTACTAAAAGCATTAACGTTTCCAGGGAAAATGATAACGGGGCGATCTGTCTTTTCTTTGATGGCAAGCACTACTTTATCAATACTAATTTGATCAGCAATGGTTGAGCCTCCAACCATGAAAGCATCAGTGCCCGCATCATGGGCATATTTTACAATTCGTTGAATACTCTTAATTGTCTGAAAAGTTAAGTCAGGATCAATTAAGCTCATATGTAGAGCAGTTTCAGTCTCAATTTTTGTTTTGAGATACTTCCATACACGACCTTTGTACATATGTACTTCGCACCTTGAAAGAGCCGTTATTTTTTACCAATAAAATATTGCAGTATATTAATAGGATCTAATTTAACTTATAAAAAAGTAAATTTATCAGCTATAAAATAGGTTGAAGAATGAAATATTTTATTCTCATAAGATAAAAGAAACAGCTAAACCAATTAATTTAAAACACATAATTCCTATCATCAAAAAATAAGAAGAAATAAAGTGATAATTTTTTATTAAATAACCCTCCGAATATTGATAAATAACTCTTAAAGGAGTAATAGGATGTCTTTCGAAGAAACTCTGGCAACTGAGAAGAGGAAGATTGAAGATAAAATTAAAGTGTTTTTTGATCAATATTCCCAACCGGGAACTTTTTATAATCAATTTTTATATCAATTTTATTCGGATTTAGCAAAATACCTATTGCAGGGGGGGAAACGACTTCGCCCCGTTAGTCTTGTGGTAATGTATAAAGGTTTGGGAGGAAATAATGAAGATATTTACAATCTTGCCATCTCAGTCGAATTATTGCACAATGCCTCATTAGTCCATGATGATATTATCGATCATGATTTGGTTCGGAGAGGGCATCCAAGTTTTCATGCGTTTTATTCTGATTGGTTTAGTAAGAATTTGAGACAATATTCCGAACAGGAAGATTTTGGACTTGCAATGGGGATTCTGGGAGGGAATTTGCTTGTAGATCTGGGGCAACAAGCAATTATACAAACTGGATTTGATCAAAATGAAAAGTTGAAGGCATTAACATATTATCTGATGGCATATAAGGAATTAATCGATGGTGTTACAGCAGAATCGTATCTCCAAAGCCTTCCCCTGGAGAAAGTTTCGGAAGATGATTATTTGGCTATGATTAGAGGCAAGACGGCTGCATTATTTGAGAAATCAATTCTAATAGGTGCATTTCTTGCGGATAGGCAAGAGAAATACAAAGATGAACTATCGAAATTCGCTACATTACTGGGACAAGCATTTCAGATTCGTGATGATATTTTAGGAGTGTTTGGTGATCCAACGAAAACTGGAAAATCAGTTGAGGGAGATATTAGAGAGGGGAAAAAGACACTTTTGGCAATATATGGAGTTAAAAACGCGGAGTTTGTAAAATTATATGGGAAACAAGATATATCTAAAGATGAAATTGCAAGAGTAAGACAAATTTTGAGGGAGAGCGGAGCATTGGAGAAGACAAAGGAAAAGGCTCTTGATCTCGCAACAAGTGCAAGTGAAATACTCAAAGATATCGAGCTAAATGAAACCGCGTATAATTTTTTCAATGAATTAATAAAATTCGTTCAAGAGAGAGTTATTTGAAAAGATGATAGGATGACAGAAGTTAACTCAAGAGCGCCAGTCGCAATAATAGGGGCGTATTATATCACGCCAAATCAAAGGTATTTAAACACCTTTGAAGAGTTAGCTGTATCGACTACTACGGGGTTAATTAAAGAATTTAAAAAAAGAACTCAATCACACATTTCCTTAAAAGATATTGATTCCATTTTCCTTTCTAGTGCAACTGCGGTAGAGGTTATCGGAAGGGAGGGGCAACATAGTTGGGAATCGATTTTTGCATCCAACTTTGGGTTAAACATCGATTTACACACCTTTTCTATGGGTAGTGAAGCATTACATCATGTTATCTCGGAAATAAAAGCGAAAGAGGCAGATCTGGTTCTTTTAGTCGGATGTGATAAAAGATCGGATGAGTATTTGACGGATATCTCAGATAAGGGAATTGATCCCAACTTGAAATTATGGAATTGGAAATGGCAGAATGTATATGCATGTGCCGCAGCAAAATATCTCTATGAAACTGATTTAACGCATGATGACTTAATAATGATGGCAATTAATGATAAATATAACAGTACTCAGAGTTCTAAAAAGAAATTAAAGGATTTTTACCCAATTATTGAGAAGTCTGAAAAACGACCTCTATACGATCCGCTTACTGTTGATGATTTTGCCTCAACCACCCTTGATGGCGCAGCAGCATTACTATTATGCTCATCAGAAAGGGCATACGATTTCGTTGATAATCCAGTTTTCATTACAGCCTCGGCAAGTATTACGAGCTCTTCAGAGTTTTGGAATCAGGAAGATCCTTTGATATATCCTGCCTTAATCAAGGCTGCCGAGAAAATCTATAAAAATGCGAACATTAAACCGCAAGATATAGATCTCGTAAGTATCGATACCAAAGTGACCATAATTGGACCTTTAGTTTTAGAGGGATTGGGGATATTAGATTTTCCTGCTTTAAAAAGAATAGCAGGAGATATTATGAATTTACCATCAGATTATTGTGAAACTCATATAAAATATGAATTAAATTCCGGGAAACAGTTGATAATAAATCCTTCTGGGAGTACCTATTCGTTTGGTAATATCCCGGGGGTTTCAGGTTTATATCGGATAATTGCCCTATACGAACAATTAATGGGGCAGGCGCAAAATCAAGTCGATACAGCCCCAGAGCGAGCCATTCTTCAAGAACAGGCTGCATCCGGTATGAAACAAATGCTAAATCTTTTAGAGGTGAAATAAGATGGTAGTAGAAGGTTATGGCTTACCGCATTATATCCGAACAGTTGAGCTTCGACACCGATTAATTGGGTATCAGCATGATAAGTGCGGAGAAATCTTTTTCTCTTCTAAGAAATATAATTTATGCCCTCGTTGTGGAAAAGAAGGGAAAATAGAAAAGATCTCGTTAGTCCGAGAAGGTGTCATTGAATCAATCAGTATAAATCGTGATAAGAAGAAAGAAAATTGGATTGGAAATCGAGCAGTTGGTATTGTACGAATCAATATTGATGGGAAAAAGGTACGCGTTCCAACAGAATTTTCGGACATTGTAATTCCAAATGAAACACCTTTTTTCTCCAGCAAATGGATAAATCACAGGGTAGAACCTACTGCACGAATTTTAGACCACAATCCAGAGGGTGCAATCTATTATGGCATTAAATTTCGGCCGGTTCTCATTAATAAGAAGGTACAAATTCCCTTTTTAACAAAATTAGTTAAATCAAAACGACCAGGTATTTCTTCAATAGGAATCAGCCTACCACGTTATCGAACTACTGCTGAGGAAATAGCCAGGGCATTCCAACTCGATCCAAACTATATTAAAAAAGGATTAGGAGTAGAAGAAGTCACTGTTCCTGCATGGGATCAAGATACCGGTACTTTTGCGATTGATGCAGCATTAGATGCAATAACCAGACTCCCGCCAGAGTTCATCAAGACGATTGGTATGATTGTAGTGGGAAGTGAATCAAAACCGTATAGTGTTAAACCCACAGCGACGAATATTCAGAGCTTTTTGGGCATTGATGAGGACATTATTTGCTATGATGCAGAATTTGCCTGTATTGCAGCGGGTATGCAAATTAAATCTGCAATTGCTCTAATTAAATCTGGGGAGATTGAATCAGCTCTCATTATTGGAGCGGATGTTTCGCAAGGCAAGCCAGGAGACCCGCTGGATCTCGATACAGGAGCTGGAGGAGCCTGTTTTGTAATTTCCAAATATAACGTAATATTAGAATATATTGGCATGAATTTCCATGTGGGTGATCATCCGGATTTTGCCAGACGTGCGGGGTGTCCTTATCCCTTCCATGGTTATGGATTGACCGGAAAACCATCCTACTTTGCTTTTCAAGAAAATGCCATTGAGAAAACACTTATTAAATATAACATTCATCCTGATCGGTTAAAAGCCGCGACTTTTCACCAACCGAATCATAATTTTCTCCGTAAAGAAGTTAAGAAGTTAGGACTCGACATAGAATCTCGGATTAAAAAAGAATTAATGCCTTGTATCATCGGAGACCCAGTTAAGAAAATTGGTAATACTTATTCGGCAGCAACTATGTTAGGATTAGCAGCAATTGTAAATGAACCACGCCATTATTTTAAGATTGATGAATTAACCGCTCAAAAGCTCGGTTTTCCTGATCCAAAGAAACCTTCACTAACTTTAGAAGCAGGAGATATTGTCTTGGCAGGATGGTATGGATCTGGAGCTGCAGGAGGCTGTGTCCTCTTCGAGGTGACCGAAAATTACCAAAAATACATTTCCTGCACGATTCCATTCAGCCATAGACTAACGAAATCAGATGTAATTGGCGGGAAAAAATATGTATCACTTGTGACAAGATATTTTCATAAGGGAATGATAAAGAACCAATGAGACGGAAGATGAAATGTTGAACGAAAAGGATATAATTGAAAAATTAAAAAACCGAGAAATTCGCCTCCATGAAGTAGAGAAATATACGGATGGTAATATTAATCAGGCTACACAAATCAGATTAAAGTTCCTTGAAGAACTTTTAAATATCAAATTGGAAAATATAGGCAGCTATTCGATGGATATGTCGATAACAGCTGCCAGAAACATTGAAAACCCGATAGGGTGCGCATCTGTTCCACTCGGAATTGCAGGACCATTACGAGTAAATGGTGAGATCGCTCAAGGCGACTTTTATATCCCCCTAGCTACCACGGAAGGCGCACTTGTCGCATCCGTAAATAGAGGATGCACTATTATTACACAATCTGGCGGTGCTAATGTTCGTATCATTAAAAATTTGATGGCACGCGCTCCTGCTATGAAAATACTAGACCCTCCATTTATCGAGAATGCTAAAAAATTAGTAGATTGGGTTCAAAAACATATTGAAGACCTTAAGAAAGTCTTTTTAGATGTAGATCCATTTGCATACCTCCAAGAAATTCAAACATGGATTGTAGGGCGAACGGTTTTTCTTCGATTTCTTGTGTTTTCGGCTGATGCTATGGGGATGAATATGATAACCACGGGATCAGAGAAAGCATGTTTATATATTGCCGAAAATGCCCCAGTCAAGTGCCAACTAGTTGCAACGAGTGGAAACATGTGTGTAGATAAAAAACCAAGCGCTTTAAATTATATCCTCGGACGAGGAAAGACGATCCAAGCAGAAGTTATCCTTAAAAGAAACTTAATAGAAAAAGTCTTAAAAACTACCCCTGAAGCCATGGTTGAAGTCGTATATCGAAAAATATATCTTGGTACAGGACAAGCTGCAGCGTATGGCTTAAATTCGCATGTTGCAAATATAATTGCGGCAATGTTTATTGCTACAGGACAAGATCCTGCTCAGGTTGTAGAAGCCTCAATGGGCATCGTTTCTGCTGAAATATTAGACGATGGAAACCTTTATTTTGCTCTAATGTTACCAAGTTTAGAAATTGGTACAACCGGAGGAGGCACACACCTTCCTACGCAACGGGAAGCATTAAGTATTATGGATTGCTATGGATATTACAAAGATCGCCCCCCAGGATCGAAAAGCCAAAAATTCGGGGAAATAATGGCTTCAACCGCATTAGCGGGAGAAATAAGTCTCTGTGCAGCATTAGCTGCCGGACACCTTGCCAGTGCTCATGAGCGCCTTGGACGAGGAAAAAAGAATCCTTGAGGAACCACGTGTATAATCTTATGGAGTTGTGAAGAAAATCTCAAAAGAAACTGAAAATCGCAAGTTTGAACATATTAAAGTTTGCCTTAACGAGGATATTGGATTTAAAAAGAAAACAACAGGCTTTGAAGAAGTGGAACTTCTACATCATGCTTTACCTGAACTGAATTTTGAACATATCGATTTAAAAACGAAAATCTTCGGTCGAGAATTCGATTATCCTATTTTGATAAATAGTTTAACTGGGGGACATCAAGAAAGTATAAAAATTAACAGAACCCTCGCTCAAATGGCAGCTGAGTTTAATATTCCAATGGAATTAGGCAGTCAAAGAGCAGCCTTGGAAAATGAGAAACTTATAGAAACATATAGAGTAGCACGGGAGATTTCAGATAAAGTTTTTTTGATTGGAAATATTGGAGGCGCACAACTTATCAATACTTATGGAATTGCCGAAATAGAGAAATGTATCGAAATGATTGATGCGAACGCCTTTGCTATTCATCTTAATCCTCTCCAAGAAGTACTTCAGAAAGAGGGAGATCTGAATTATCTAGGGCTTTTAGAAAAGATAAAAGAAATTAAAAAACAACTAAAAATTCCTCTCATCATAAAAGAAACAGGTAATGGATTGGAACAAGAAGATTTACAGGCTTTAAAATCTATAGGAATCGAATATGTGGATGTTGGTGGGGCGGGTGGTACAAGCTGGGCGGCTATCGAATCATTCCGCAGTACAAAAGATAGTATATTAGCGAATATTGCACAATCTTTCAAAGAATGGGGGATTCCAACAGTTGTTACAACCATTCTTGCAAAATCAATGGGGTTTAAGGTTATTTCCTCGGGAGGAATAAGATCGGGGATTGATATCGCAAAAGCGATCGCCTGTGGTGCCGAATTAACAGGACTTGCCCATCCTTTTCTAAAACACGCGTATTCGGAAAATAGAGAAGCCTTAAGAGCCCAATTGAAGATGCTCACCAGAGAACTCAAAACAGCAATGTTTCTCACAAAATCTTCCAATATAACTGCCTTAAAATCAGCGAAAAAAATATTCTTCGGAAAAATAAGACAATGGCTAGAATTTTATCAACTTTATAAATAATTTAAATAAGAGAAGGTTAAAAAATGGAAGCTGTAAAGGGATCGCTTGAATTGATGCGTCTATTAAATGGATTTATGGTAGCTGTAGCAGTACTTGTGGGAGCATTAGCGAGTGGTTGGTTATTTGACCCTATTAATACAACGATTGTGATTTTCTCCGCTTTTTTCACGGCGACTTCAGGGTATGTTTTAAATGATTGGAAAGATGTTGAAATCGACAAAATCAATTGTCCCGAGCGCGCCATTCCATCTGGAAAGGTTTCTAGGAATACGGCACTCGTTCTTGCAATTACATTCATGACAGCAGGTGATATAATCGTCTGGTTTACCAATCTCGAGAGTATTCTCATCATCATGATCGGGTCAGTATTGATTGCCGCTTATTCCCTCTGGTTTAAGAAAATGGGATTCATTGGAAATGTTACGGTAGCGACCCTCACAGGATTTTGTCTATTGGTGGGCGGGGCATCTGTTGGACATATAGAATTGGCAATGTGGCCCGCACTTTTAGCCTTTTCACTCAATATCGGGCGAGAGATTATGAAAGGAATTGATGACTACGAAGGCGATAAGGCGGAGGGAGCTAAAACGCTGGCAGTCCTCTGGGGAAGAAGGAAAGCAAGCTTTGCGGGCGTCGCATTTCTTTCAATCACCATTATTATATCCCCTTTCCCCTATTTTTTTGGGCAGTATAGCATCCTCTATCTAATCCTTGCTCTCATTGTAGATGGCATTTTACTGATAGATAGTATCCTGATTTTAAAATATCCTACCTCCGAAATGGGACATCAAGTAAAACGCACCATCAAATTCGCAGCCTTTATCGGGCTCCTCGCTTTCCTCATTGGCATCCCCTTATAATTTGTCCTCAGTGGTCTCGCCTCATCTGCCTCATTGGTAATCCCTTACGATGACCTTTAGCCAAGATGGTTATTATTTTTAAAAAAATTTTAAAATGAAAACTAACCTTTAAATAGTTCAAAAGATAAAATTCTTTTTATTTTTTGCTCCCTAAATTCTGTTTCCCATCCAAATTTCATTTTAATTCGTCCTCTTTTATTTTTAATTTATCTAAGATAAACTTTTTCACTTCCGATGCAATTTTATAAGCATCTTGCGCTTCTTTAGGCGTGGGAATATAGAATTCATCGGGATACCTAAGATCAACTGCATAATAAGTAAGATCAGCCATTTTTTCTTTATCAAATCTTTCAAAATCTTTATCTTCCCCTACACATAATTCATAAAGTGTTCGCAAATCATGAATCTTGCCAAATCTAATCTCTTTATCTGTTAAAAATGCTTTAAAGTATTTCTCAATTGCTTGTTGACAATGAAAACATATACTATCGGTAATTACTTTATTTGCTTTAAGCAGAAGTTCAGCACTTTTAAAATCACTTTCTGCCTTTTTAAGCCATCTTAAAACTACCTCTCTTTTCAAATTTTTATCCCTTCTAATAGTACTTCATTAGAGAGTGTGTTTACCACCTGTTTTTCAGCTTCAAACTCATCTTTTGGTTTGACAATGATATCAAAGGAAACCACTGGAAAGGTTAGGTGTAGTTTATTGAATATTTTCTTCCTGAGTTCTCTTTTTGTATGGCCATCAAGCTTATTTCTTACTATTATCAATAAATCATAATCACTCAGCTCAGTATGTCTTTTTCTTGCCCTTGAACCAAAAAGAAATATTTCCACTACTCCTATTTTTTCTTCTTTTAATGTGGTGAGTATATTCTCTTTGATAAGTTTTAACGTATCCATTTTTCCACTCTCTTCATATTATATTCATAGTTTACTCC
>SUPS01000041.1 GCA_005191415.1 Candidatus Helarchaeota ASGARD archaeon Hel_GB_A | reverse complement strand
GGGGGATCGAAATACTTAAATCTTCCTAAATGGATACTATTTCTTAATGGCGACCAAGACTCAGCAAGCACATTTAGGACTCCTCTATATTCGGTGGCAGCGCGAGGATCCACAAGTCTGTACTCAATGTGGCTCGCCTATTAAGTATTTATATAATGATGGGGGGCGGTTTGTCGTTACCTTAGCAGGTACGCTTAAATTATATACCTGCTACTATGTGTGTACTAATTCGAGTTGTCCATTTTCGACCCCCTTTACGCTCCCTCAGGATATCGTTCTCCCCTACAAACATTATGGGCTGGATGTCTGGTGCTGGGTTATTACCAGTCATATCGAATTTCATGATTCTTATAACGCTATTGCAAAGCGGTTAAATGCCTATTACGGGTTAGGAATCGCCCCAAATACCGTCAAAGCGATTATTGAAACGTATTTGGTCGCGAGTTCGCACGAGGCAGAACAGCGGACCCTCCAATTAGTTCGGGAATCTGGGCAACTTTATGTAGCCGTAGATGGGCAACGTCCGAACAATGGTGAATCCGGATTATGGTTATTCATTGATACGATTACCAACCGCATTCTCCACTTGGAATACCTGAAATCGGCTCGCTGGGAGGTCCTCAAAGCGATTTTTGAGAAAATTGAGGCGAAGTACGGGGTTCCCATCAAAGCGGTGGTCTCGGATCATCAAGCCAGTATTATAAAAGCGGTGCAGGAATTTTCCCCTACCATCCCTCATCAATTTTGTCACTATCACTTCTTAAAGAACCTACATCGGGCAGTAAATGCGCTGGATTCCCATTTACATGTCAAACTTGCGGAAGCCATTCACCAACTCTATATCTGTCATCTTTCACCGCTCAGCAAGCCCCTTCTTCTCCATGGACGGGAGCTCGACCGCACCGAGTGGGTCGCGCCCATTGTCCGTGATCTGATTCAAATCATTGGGGAACGGTCCCGCGATTTCGATCTCTTTGCTGGCTTTAAGAGCTACCAAAGCTTGACCCAGTACCTCAAACTGCTGTTACAGCTTTCTCAGACAGTACTTGGCATTCCCCCTCTCCATAACTTGATCAAACAGACCATTATCAAGATAAAGAAAGCGCTAAAAGCGCAAACGCCGCTATTCCGAAAACTCGAACAGCTACTCCCGCTCTTTCACCAAATTCGTGAGATCCTTGGGCGCGCCCCCCTCCCGACGTCCCGGGTGCAACCGGCTGCAGCCCAGTGGGTTCAACGACTTCAGGCGCTCTACCAGAGCTTGACAGGCCACCCTGTCCCTCACCCCCTAAAGTGGCAGCGGATTTCAGCGGAGACCCCCCTAGACCAAATCCTTGCGGAGTGGATTCGCCTTTACTCGACCCATAAGCGAGGACTCTTTCACTACTTGACGCTAGAACAATTGCCCCGGAGTAATGTTCCCCTGGAAAAGATCTTTTCGCTGGAATTGCATCATTTCCGCGCAGCAGCGGGACGAACTCAGGTCGGGAATCTGGTTCGCGTCAAAGGCGGGGAATTATGTATCGTCCAACAGAATTACACGCCGGAGTCGATCAAGCGAATCCTCTTGCACCATGACCGGCGTAAAGTAAAGGCAGGAATTGCTCAATTCCGAAAACGACACCGTCTGCAATCCGCTACGTGGCATACCCGGCAGGACCGCCCGCTAGGAATCCACCAACTCATTAAGGATACGCAAATCCTCGTCTCACCCCCTTAAAGATTACTTTTGCATATCATGTTTTTTTAAATTAAAATTTTGATGTTTCTATTTTCAAACCATCGAAGTCAATTTCCATTTTTGTCCCAATTATGTTATATTTTTCCCATTCTTCTAAAATTTTAGTGGAGATTTCTTCATCGAAGCAAATAGCAATGCCACAATCCCCACCTCCTGCCCCCGATAATTTTCCTGCACCTCCTAATTCATCTGCAATTTCACAGAGGAGTCTTAATTCTGGAATTTCAATTGGAATCCCTGAAATTTCTGATAATCGACGTAAATACATCTCATTGATTTTAATATCGGCGAGAATTCGGCTCTTATTCTTTTTTCTCCAGGCTTTGGTGAGATCTTTAACAAGTTTAGTAATTTGAGATATTAATTCGTGATATATAGGTGCATTACGGATTTTAAAGGTCTCCATTTGTGAAATCAAATGACTTGTCGATGCAGGTTTTTGAGTCCAGCCGAGTAATAGTTTCATATCGGGAATGGGAGGGAGATGATTAATTTCAAGATTTGGCCATTTATATTCAATGAAGATATCGAGAGGGAAATTATTTTGGATCTTCTGAGAAACCCATACGGGATCAAATCGCGTATAATGTATTATTCCACCATAGAAAGCGGCAGCTATATCAATTCCAGAACCTCGCATGTTCTGTAAAATGTAATGGGATAATAGACAGAATTTAAATAGACGTTCCATTTCTCGCTTTTTGTTAAGAGGAATATTATAGAACACATGTAAAGCGGCAAGGATCGCTACGATTGCTGCAGCAGAACTACCAAGTCCAAATTTTGTTTCAGAGCATGAGGAAAAACAAGTTGGTTTTTCACACCATGTTCTTATTTTAAAAGGTTTAAAATAGTTAAAGAGAAAAAGAGCGCTTTCAATTACAAATTTCGTCAATCTGATATAGTTTTCTGTTTTCTTATCTAATGGTTGAGTGAAAACTAGTTCATTATCTTTGTAAATGGCAGAAACTTCCTTAATATTGAAATCTAATAGAGAGATTTCTATTTCATTTTTGGGATTTGATTCTATTTCACAAAAAAGACGATTATTGATGGCAGCTACTATGGCACAAGAGTTCGGTTCTAAAACCGCCCATTCGCCTGCAATTACTAATTTTAAGGGAGCTGAAGTCCTTATCAAGCATTCTTACCTCAATATGATAATATTAAAACAGATGTTGGTCAGATAAATAAGGAGCAGGACCTGGCTTACAAATCATGACTTTTTGAACAGTATTAATCCGTGAAATATGATTTTTAAGTTCTTCTACTTGTTCTTCAGGACATAAAACCACTACATTAGGACCTGCATCAATGGTGAAATAGCAATCGAAGCCTTCTGTGCGCCACTGTTGAATACGTTTTATTAATAGGAGGGTAGTTTCATTCCAATAAAGTAACGAAGGTATTGTAGAGAGCATAAGGGCATGCATTTTTAAACAATTTCTCTCAGCAGTTTCTCCAACTAATTTGATATCTTTTTTTTGTATCCCTTTTCGAACGTTTATCAAATCGGTTTCAATGGAATCTAACCATCCTTGATAATACGGTGATGTTTGGATAGTTTTGCGCATTGCAACTGTGCTGGGGATAGATTTTTTACTAAACGATGAGATAGCGATAATTAATTGAATATTCCAATGATGCGGAGGGGCTAATTGAATTGCATAACTATCCGAACCATCAGGGTTCTGACCTTTTTGCCATTCAACAAATCCCCCTATAATAGATCTACATGCCGACCCAGAGCCACGCCTCGCAAGAATTGATAATTCGCGATCGGAAAGATTCAACCCCAATGCTTTGCTTCCTGCGACACTTAATGCAGCATACCCACTGGCAGAGCTAGCTAAACCCGCTGCCATGGGAAAATTTGTTTTTGATTGCATCATAACACAGTCTTGAACCCCTGCTAATTGCCTTAAATGATCTATAAATTGTTTGATTCGTTGATTTTCTTTAATTATCTTATTATTTATGATAAAGGTATCTTCTGTGTAATCAGAATCGAAATCAACAGTTGTGGTGGTTTGAAGTTTATCAAGTGTTATAGAAATACTGTTGTTTTGAGGAATCTTTAATTTTTCATCACGTTTGCCCCAGTATTTCACTAGCGCAATGTTTGAACATGCAATTGCCGTAACTTTCATCAAGCATTTTAAAAACGTAATTAAATATAAAAGATGTTTAAAAAAAATAAATTAATTAGGGAATTACGATGGGTAAAAAAAAGAATAAAGCAAAACAAAAAGCGAAAAAAAGTGGAAAGGTGCCTCCAGGACGAATGAGGGCATCTCATATTTTGGTAGATAAACTAAGTTTAGCTCAGGAAATTAAAGAGGAACTTAATGAGGGGGGAGATTTCCGGAAGTTAGCTGAGAAATACTCCACATGTCCATCTAAAAAGCGGGGAGGTGATTTAGGAATATTCGGGCGAGGAGAAATGATACCTGAATTTGAGAGAGCAGTCTATAAATTGAAGATTGGCGAGATATCTGAGCCCATTAAAACAAAATTTGGCTATCATATCATAAAACGAACAGGCTAGTAGATTTGAAATGTCTCAAAATCAGAAGAACGAATCAATTGATGAAATTAAAATTCTGGAATCGGGATTTGGAAAATTTATTGCGGTTCAATTTATAGTTGTTTGGGTATCCCTTTTTATTCCTGTAATACTAGCCTATTTTATTTTAGTTTATTTTCCAATCCTCCTTCAATTTCCATATTTTTTTCTATTAATCCCTATTGGTATTGGATTATTTTTTCTCACGTTATTCACCTCATTATTGGTAGCGGTCCTCGCTTTAAATTGGTGTAATCGAAAGTTTCCACCACGTGAGGGATCTTTTGACATAGATCTCAATGTTAGCGATACAAGAGGTTGGATGTATCGACGAAATATTAAAGCTTTTACAATTCGGCTTTTTGGATTGGTGCCCATAAATGCTTTAAAATTACTAATGCTCCGCGCCTTTGGATTAAAAATTGGCAAAAATGTGAAACTATACGGGATGGTTGTAGATGATCCATTCATCGAAATAGGGAATAATTTTATCCTTAGTAAGAGGGCGGTCATAGCAGGACATCTTTATGACCATTATAAATTAACTTTCCATAAGACAATCATTGGAAACAACGTGATTATAGAACCAGTAGCTGGTGCAGTTGGAGCCGTATTAGGCGACAATGTCATTATACGTAAAGGATGTGGCGCATTACGAGGACAACGGACACGTGGAGATGGAATTTTCGAGGGGGTACCAATGCGTAGGGTGGGAAGAGTTTCAGATTTGTCTCCTGATGAGTTTAAGAAAATTAAAGAATCAGTAATAGCTTTTAGTAAACGAGATTTGGATAAAGAGAAAATTGCACCGATTAAAATTAGTTATTTAAAATTAAATCTCTGCAAGTTATTGATTATTCTAGTAGGTTCTTCAGCAGCCATTGGTATTGGAATACTTTTTTATTATACAATTATTGCACCTTTATATTTCGGAATGGGAGGATTTATTGGGAGAGTTCTTGCTCTATGTTTTATGCCAATTTTTATTCTTATCATGATAGCCTTTTTTTTAACATTCAGTGTTATCACAACTAAACTTCTTATCACATCAGTTCCCGAAGGGACATACGAATTGGATTCCCAAGAAGCGCGAACATGGAAATTCAGCTATCTACTCAAGAAATTTTGTATTAGACTCGTTGATGCTACAATTTTTGATGTTGCAGATGTATTTGTGCTTCAATTTTTTGGAAATAAAATTGGTAAAAACGTCATTCTTAAGGAAGGAATCGTCGATCCAGAGTACCTTGAAATTGGGGATTATGTAAATATTTCGGCATTATCAAGAGTACATACTCACAATATAATTGAGGGAAAATTGGTTCTTAAAGGAGTAAAAATTGGAAATAACGTTATTTTAGGTGGTGTTTCTCATCTTGATGTAGGGTGCGAAGTGGGAGCTGGAACACTTCTCGGAATCGCGACTTATTGTAAGCCTAACGAAAAATTGAAACCCAATTCCCTTTATATCGGTAATCCCCCTGCTAAACTTCCGAAAGAATTATTGAAAAAAATGTGGATTGAACCGAAAAAAGAAGAACTTTGAATCAACAGCAAAACATTTTTTTTAATAATTTAGAATGTATGGTATGGACAAAAAATATTTCACCATTTTAATTGGTTTTATTCTCTCATTAATACTTTTTATAACGATTGTGGTCATGGGAGAAATCCAAATTACAGGGACACATTTGATACCTCCAGAGTATGTTGGAACTTTTGTATATATAGTCCCTGGTCCCATATTCACAGATATCCTTCTTTTATATGGGATTCCGATTGTAATTTTCTTTATATATTATTTGATCGCGCCTTATCTTATTGTGATTTATATTAAATTTCACCAGCTCTTTTATTGGCTATTGAGAAGACCTTCAAAATATGGATTATTTAAAATGGGGCAGGAAATTAAAGCAGGACGGCTCTTTTACCGTGCATTAATTGTAAGTCTATTTTCTTTCAGCATTAGCGCCTTAATTGTTCAAATGGGCTATGGTGATTTATTCAGGGAGAATTATATTGAAGTATCTATTTTATCTCAAGCTGAAGCTGTTTTTCTGGGGACTTTCGCACTTTGTGCAATCACAATAATTCTATTTTTTCCAATTTGGCTTTTAGAAGATTCCGGAGTAGTATCTTATAGAGTTTTTCATGAAGAACGTATGCCAGTTGATATTCAGGGAGTTCATTCGATTTATCATCATATGTTACTTGGATATGCAGGGATTTCAACTATTTTAGCCCTAGTAAAATACATAGGGGAAACACTTGCGGTAATTCCAATTGGAAATCCAGCTATACTTACGCCTTTGATACTAATTATCCTCCCTTTTATCGTAACAGGACTCCTTGCAATTCCCATCTATCTTTATGAGCGACTTATATCTAAGAACTTAGACAGGGTCAAGTCTAAACTGGCTAAATTTAACTTTCCGGAAATAACAATTCCTCATTTTGAGGAATTAATTCAATCACAATCTGCTTAAAATGTTGTCGGCTATTAGTCTAAATTGTTAGAGATATTAAGGGGCGCATTACATTTATAACAGATTAAAGGATTCGACTGAAAAACGGTTCCACAGTTAGGGCAGACGGTTTGAATTTCTTTGATAGGAGATGCAATGGGTGTTTCTTTATGAGTTGCATTTATAATTGCGCCAAATATAGCTGGTCCTGCTGAAATTAAGCCGAAAAATATCCCCATACCTATAGTTTGTCCAAGGAATTCCAGGGTAGTGTGTATAGATAAAAAATTAGCCCAATAATTCGGTAAATAGCGAGACATTAAAAAGATCCAAGTAAGACTTAAAATAGCACCCGTAATTAAAGAGATAATAATTGCCCCATTTCTCGATCGGGTAATTAAGCCTCCTAAAAAGCCTGCAATGAGCCATGCTGGAATAACTAGGAGATAATCTAAAGGATAGTGGAGGAGTTCGAAAATTGCTATGATATAGGGTGCTAGGAAATCAGGGTCAGATAGGAGATATTTTTGAGTTAAATATTCAATAGCTGGTAAGTTCATAAAGTAAGTAAGAATAACTGCAGTGAGAAAGAATGCAATACTACCATAAAATTTTCCCATTTTGAATCCCTAATTACTTTGTAAAATTTTAACAATTAAAAGAATGCCTTCCATCTTAATAACTTGAATTTTGGTGCCAGAAGGGATGAATCCAGAGGCACTTTGGGCACTCCACACTTCATTTCTAATTTTAACTTGCCCTCTTGGATTTAAATCGGTAACTGCCACTCCTGTTTTCCCAACAATTTCGTCTTGCGGATCCATTGGACGATGTTCGATGATAGGGCGATAAATACGATACTTAACTATGAGATAGACCACGGTTACCCCAACGGCTCCAAGGATGATGTAGAGAGTAAGTGAGGGATAAAACACGATTAAAAAGGCAGCTATAAGAATAATAATGAAAAATTCACAGATTGATGTTAGGATAAGATATTTCCAAAGTTCTGAACTACGCATAATAGTCACTTTATGATGAAATGGATGTTAAGGCACTCGCAAATGCAATAGCACTTTCATATTCAAATATTGGGCCAACTCGTGAAGTATCAATTATGGGCAAAGGTAGGTTGTAATACCAAGCTCCATGAGATTTACCATTTCCTAAATGTACCAGAGTTCGATAAATAAGATTTCCCGATATACCATCAGGAGCAATAATAATTCTGCATTGAGCTGCAATAGCATCCTCAATTAAGATTTCAAAGTGTCTAATATCATTTTTAATATTTTGCTGCTTCAGAATAGAAATTAGTTCTTCAGCTTGTGCTATCGTTTTATCTACATGATGATCTCGTCCAATATCACTCAATCGCCCTCCAGAGAGAATGCCTATCGGGGCTTCTGCAATTCCCAAAGTCTCGAGAAGCGATATCCCTGCTCGCACTAAAGTTACTTTTTCAGCAAGAGTTTTTCCTTCGTCAATCCCTATAGGAGCAAAAAGGAAGCAGAAATTGAAGGCGGTTTCTAACAAAGCAATTCGGAAGATGCGGGAGACACCAAATTGCTGTTTCACTTCTTTTAGAAATTTTGAAGAACTTAATGAACCGCGGACAATTCCAGCAACTTTTTTTGCATGTAATAATTCAAGAAGAGTCTGTTCAGGAGTTAATGAGTGATAAACTTGAATTTTTGAAGAAATTCCGAACTTTTCAATTTGTGATTTATCACCAACGAGGATAACATCGGCTAAATTATGATTTACTGCAGATTCAGCTGCCATAATTGTTCGGCTGATATATTCTTTTTCAGTAAGAGAAACACCAATTCCAATTAATTGTTTTTTCGCCTGTGCTATTTGCTTTATTTTTTGAATCACAATTATTCCTCATTAGGGACGTTTAAATTTTGTTGGAAGATTTTCCGCCACCAAATTCAATAATTTAATTGCATTAGAAATATCTTTTAATGAAGCAACAGCCGCTGGACTATGAACATATCTTGTTGGAATACCTATATTGGCGGTGGGAATTCCCCGCCTCGTCAAGGCGATAACCGTTGCATCGGTAAGACCACCTTCCATGATCTCGAGTTGATAAGGAATGTTATATTTCTTTGCAAGCTTCACAAGAAAAGTCTTAACTCCTGGATGGATGATATAACCCTCCCCTAAGGAATTTCTTCGTCCATGAGCAATAGTAATTGTGGGACCCTGTCCTAAATAAATGGGGGATTCCTCATCTTTGACTAAAGGGAAGTCACCTGCTAGAGCAATATCAAGACTGATGGCAAGCGCAAGAGGATAATCTGAGTCGATTGAAAAGGAGCTGGTACGTGCTCCTTGAAGCCCTGTTTCTTCTCTAACTGAGGCAATACAGATGAGAGGAGCTTTGGGACTTGTATTTTTGAAAACCTCAATTAAAATTGGAAGGATCGCACGATTATCAAGAGCTTTTCCGCAGATTAGATCATTTTGTAATTCGGTATAACTTCCAACCCATGTAATGGGATCTCCGATTTGAATACCGAGTGCTTCTACTTCCTCTTTAGAAGTCGCCCCGATATCAATAAACATATTATCGCGAGATACGACTTTTTTACGTTCATCCAATTTCATAAGATGTGGTGGTTTTGAGCCAATTACGCCAGGAATTGCCCCTTTCGAACCATGGACAAGAACACGTTGACTTAAAGTAACTTGATCAAAAAACCCTCCTAAATATGAAAAGCGAATAAATCCCTTGGAATCGATGAATTTAACCATCATTCCAATCTCGTCCATATGTCCCATAATAACAAGAGCGGGTAACGAGGGATTTACTCCTTTTTTAATAAAAATATAGTTACCTAAGACATCAGTATAAGTCTCATCAGCGTAATATTTTACTTCTTTAGCGATCAATTTGCGGATTGGGTCTTCATAACCAGGGGGGCCAGAGGCTTCAATGAATAATTTTAGTAATCTTTTTAATTCATTATAATATTTTGACATTCTTTTCGCTCCTGTTTATTTATGTGCAAAATAGACAAGAATACTCGGTTTTAATTGATTAACTCTCACAAATCCAACCCTCTCAAATTGAATAACCTGTCCTATTTTTAATTCTCTGCAAGAAGGCTCCCCAAACCCATCAATTAAGGTTCCATCAGGCATTAACATCTGAATTTTTATACAATCTGTAAGTGGAACCCATTGTATGATGGGGGCATTGATTTTTCTCGCATCTTCTAACGCTTTGCTCTTAAATTCTGCTTCAATATAACCTTGTTTATTTAGAATCGTAATATTAAATAAATCTTTTAATCGTAGAATTTGACCTGGTTTAAGTAATTTGCCTTCATCGCCTGGAATATAAACTTCCGCTACACCATCAGAGATAGGAAGTGGGATGGTTCTTTTGCCCTTTTCTGGATGTTCAGGATGAACTAAAGGATTGGCATAGATTTCCGAAAAGGGGATGTTTAGAATTACTAATTTCAGGGGATTAGGGGTAAAGAAGTATCGGGAAGCAATTGGATCAATCAATTTTTTATTTATTGCATATAAAGCCAATGGACTGTATTCTATATCGGTTTTACTGAGACCAAGTGATAGTATTGCTTCTCTTATAGTGGCAGGTTGGATTCCTCGTTTCATTAGAGATTGCAAACTCCAAGTACGTGGATCATCCCAGCCAATATATTTTTTTAATTCAATATTCATACGTGATTGGGTTTTACTTAATTTTAAACCTTTAAACTTGATAAGCCCATAGTGAATAAAATTGATTACTGGCCATCCAAATTGTTCCCAAATCCATTGTTCAATATAATCTTCCTTTACTAAGTCTTTTCCGCGTAAAATATGAGTTATTCCCAGGAGGTGGTCATCAATAGCCCAAGAAAACTCTAAGAGTGGCCAAATAGAATATTTTGTACCTACTCGCGGATGTGGGCGCTTTGAGATTCGCATAATTACAGGATCTCGGACAGCTGGATTCGGATTATCCATTCCAATCTTAAGTCGGACAACTGCTTCCTGTTCTTCATATGCACCATCCAGCATTTTGTCCCATTCTTCCAAGTTAAGTTCTCTCACTTGATTACGATGAGGACAGGGGCGTGCTTTTATTTTATACTGTTCTCGCCAGTCTTTAGCATCACATGTGCATACATATGCCAGATTTTTTTCGAGAGCTGTTCGACAATATTCATAAGTTTTTTCAATTCGATCAGATTTGTAAATTATTTCATGGTATTTCACATCTAACCAATCTAGGCCCTCGATAATCATATCATAGGCTTCAGGGACAATTTGTTTCTCCTCAGACCCTATTGTGTCATCATAGACAAGAATTAATTTCCCTTTATACCGTTTTACATAATAGTCATTTAAAATGACCATTCGTGCGTTTCCAATATGAAGAGGACCACTCGGAAATGGAGCTAACCGCATAACAACTTGGCGATTTATTTTCGGTAGTGGAGGCAATTCTTTTTTCTCTTCATATTTCTTTTCTTCCTTTAATTCAGGAGGGAGCTTCTTAATTTCTTCCTTAATTTCGTCTAAAGTTAAGTTATTGAGCTTATTTATGATTTCTTCGGTTAGTCTTCTTACTTCCATTGGATTTTTACGATATTCCGGGTATTTACCGAAAATTTGACCGAGAACTGCTTTTACACTAGCTTTTCCGTTGTATTTTGCTGCATTTAGTAAAGCAAATGCCCTTATCAATTCGTTTAGATTCATACTCACTAAGATAATCTCCTCATTTGGAAATGGATTATATTACCTCATTAAAAATTAATTTATCTTTTACTCATTTAGATTGCCTAACGAAGATGTGTTCTCTCGTTAATCGGGATGTAGGCTTAAGTAAAAAACCTAAGATGGATAGAATGGAAAAAGCTTAATTTCAAATTTAAATTGGGAAAATTAAGCTTTCTTAAGTGGCTGGCCACAATACGTACAAAACTTCCACCTTGGTGAAACGATTTTTCCACAATTAGGGCAGGTATTTTGTGCTGCTGGAGTAGAAGTAGGTGCAGAAGCCGCTTTTGGGGCAACATTTAGAGTAATTGGTTCTTGTGGTGAGACAGGAACCGGTTTCACGAAGGGTTTTGTTTCCTCTTTTGGGGTTTGTGGAACGAAAGGGATAAAACTTGATTCTTGAGGTTCCTTTGGTTTTGATGCTGTTAGGAAGGATGTAAAGGGTGCTGGTGCCGATGATGATTCTTGTGGCGGAGAGGCTGGCGCAGAAGGAGCTGGCGGTTGCGGTTCGCTCATAAAAGGTGCTGGAGTGGATTGTGGTTCAGGAATAGCAACGGGTTCTGGCTGAGGTTCAGGAATAGCAACGGGTTCTGGCTGAGGTTCAGGAATAGCAACGGGTTCTGGCTGAGGTTCAGGAATAGAAGTAGGTGTAGGTTCTGTTTCTGTATTATTTAAGAAAGATAATGCTTCATCAAGTGAATCAGATGATATAGTCGAGGGAGCGGATGGAGTCGAAATAGGGGCTGGCGCAGGAGCTGGGGTTGGTGCCGGTGTAGGAGCTGGCGCAGGAGCTGGGGTTGGTGCCGGTGTAGGAGCTGGGGTTGGTGCCGGGCCTGCTATAACACCTTCTCGTTGCATAAGGATTTTACCTAACATTGTGAAAAAGTCATCAACATTATCACCAGTTTTTGCTGATGCTTCATAGTAAGGAGCACCTATTTGTGCAGCAACCTGTTCCGCTTCCTCACGCGTTACTGCACGATCAGGCAAATCACATTTATTGGCAACTAAAATACCTGGAATATTTCCACAATAATCTTGGACTTCCTTAACCCATTTTTCTATGTGATCGAAACTTGCTCTGTTAGTGATGTCAAAGACGTAAACAACACCGAAGGCGCCCTTATAATAAAGGGGGCGAATGTATGAGAAGCGTTCCTGCCCTCCAGTATCCCATACTTGAAATTTTACGCGCTTTCCGCCAATCTCAATCATTTTTATTGAAAAATCCACACCAATGGTCATTTTGTAATGGTCTTGGAAGCGTCCTTCGGAAAAACGAATGGTTAATGCAGTCTTACCTACAGCGCCGTCTCCAACCACTATTACTTTAAATAAATAATCGTAATCAGACACTTTACCACCTTTTAATTAGATAGCCATTTTTTTTCGCGGAAATTAATTCACCAATCAATTAATAACGAATAATTTACCGATATCGAAGATTTTTCTTGTATTAAAAAGCAACAAGAAAAATCTCTTATTTTCTTAAATATAAGAATATTACTATAATTCTAGGGTTTTTAATTATTTAAAAATATTTAACTTTATTTGAATTTGTACAACACAATCTATTTAACGAAAAATAGATTTTCCTTCATCTCCAGTTTGTCTATAATAAACCAAAGGCGTTTATCATGAGTTATGAACCAGAGAATACTTGGTATAATTATTGTTTAGAAATAGATCCCGAAGTGGTCGAAGCGGCGATTATTGAAGAATATTTCACCTCGAACGGGCGGAAAATTCACCTAGACATTTATGGGAAAAATGAAGACTTGAAGAGGACGATAATTTTTATTCATGGGACGGCGGTCTACAGCCGGTTTTATGTAGATTTTTTGTACAGCCTATATCAAAAGGGATACCGAATTATTGCCTTAGATTTACCAGGACATGGCTTGAGCGAAGGAAAACGCGGACATTTCGATATGAAGTTATTAACTTCCACGATTTTCGATTTGACTACCCATGTCATTGAGAACTATGGAGAACAGATAGTGGTAATGGGGTCAAGTCTTGGAGGAATTACTGCGCTTTATTGTGTGGCTAATGATAATCGGATACAAGCGGGAGTATGCCATAATGCAGCAATTTTGAATGAGGGAGCTCATAAAAAAATTGTAAAGGTTAGCCGGGGATATCGAATCTTGAAGCCATTAGTTCCTTTAATGGCAAAACTCCTACCGACATTGCGAATTAGCGTCTGGACTTATTTAAAAGTTGATGAATTATTTCAAGACGAGAGCTTAAAGGCGAAGATGGACATTGTCATGAATGATCGCTTGATAAGCGATAGGTATACACTCAAAGCCTTGGCAACTCAGATGCGAGCACCCCCACCTCGCCCGCTCGAAGAGATTGAAACGCCAGTTATGCTCATCAATAGTGATCATGATGTCCTCTTCAGCGTGGAATATATGCAAGAAATCTTTGATAGATTGAAAAAATCGAGGAATAAAAGATTCGAAATTATACCAAATGCAGCTCATTTAGTTCTTCATGAAAAACGCGAGGAAGTAATACAACGAATAACCTCTTGGTTAGATGAAGTCTTATTATAAATTAAAAGCTGGAAGGAATGAAATTGGTAAAGTATTTATCACAAGAATGGTTGGATTTAGGGAAGAAGGCCGTGAATGAAAATGAAGAATTTCGTAAGTTAGCGAAAGGTATGAATCTTACGATTAATCATGTGATTACAGATGTGCCTCAGAGAGGAACAGTCTGTTTTTGGTCAACTTTTGGGGATGGAGAGTGTATAGAGGTAAAAATAGGGAAGAAGAGCGATGCAAATTTTACATTAATAGGCTCTTTCGATGTTTGGAAGCAGATTCATAGTGGATCTATTGAACTTGTCCAAATGGTTCTTGAGAAGAAGCTACAGGTTGAGGGAAAACCTATAAAAGGGATTAAAATTTTAAAAATGGCGCCATTGATGAATGAGATCATAGCTGCGATTGATACGGATTTTGATATTTGATATTCGAAATTCGGTGAAAATCAGCATCTATTAAACATCGTTTTAGTTCCAAATATCAGGGATAAATTCAGCGAGGTCAAGTTCTTCTAGGGTTTCCTTGGTAGGTTTGCCTGTGGCAGGGTCCCATTTTCGGTAGGCATAGTATTCTTGTAGCATGAGAGGAAGATTAGGGGTATGTTTTTCTTGACCACCTTCGAGGGGATTTAAGACGATTTGAGGAAGGCGATCATCCTTGGCTGTAATGCCCATCTTCAGATTAAAGAGACGTTTCATGGTTCGAAGACGAGCCCCGATTCGTTTGATAGCAGCCATATCGTAAGTGGTTCCAAGGGTATAATTTAGAGCATTGATTACTTGGTCGGTGGGGGGATTTGTGAAAAGGCATAAGATGAGTGAGCTATAAAGGGCGCGATAGTCCTCTAAAAGTGCAACAGATTTTGCTTTTCCTTCGCTTTGGAACCGATCCGTGGATTCTACTCCAAGAGGATAGACTCCTGGACCAATATTACCGATAGTAGCTAAATAATGATCGGCTTGACAATGACAAGCACCCCGTGCAGAAACTGCATAAGTGAGTGCCATTCCAAAATAAGCACGTGGGTCATGAAATGGAATTTCGAGACCTTTTACGACGGCTACTTCATCTGGGGAGACTTTAAATTTTTCAGCGAGCCGTTTCGATCCTTCAGCGAGAAGATCTCCAAATCCTTGACGTGATGCAATCATATGAAGCAGTTTCTCAACGAGTTCAGGATCACTCCAGGTGAGTTCTAATCCATCTGTTTCGGTTGTGGTTAAAATACCCTTCTCAAATAGATAAATAGCGAATCCAATGGTCGAACCACATGAAATTGTATCCATTCCGAATTTATCGCAAAGTAACCCGAGATAAGCGATAGCTTTTAAATCTTTTATCAGTAAATTTGAGCCAAAACTTGCAACCGTTTCATATTCAGGTCCTGGATTGAGTGAAAGTTTATATTTTCCTTCTTTAATTTCAACTTCCCGTCCGCATCGAATGGGACAGCGGTAGCAACCTGAATTTTTCACTAAGATGGTTTCTTGCATCGTTGCACCGCTTATATTGTAGGCATCGGGGTATTCTCCGAGAGTGAAATACTTTGTAGGCAGATCACCCATGGCATTTGCCATATCCACATAACCTGCGGTACCGAGCGTTTGAAACATTTGACTCCCAAAATTATCCATGGTAGCTTTTGCCATTTCTTTTGCTTGTTCTTTTAATTTATCAGGATATGCAACGGGAATAGCTTTTTTCTCTTCAATTTGAATAGCGATGGCTTTCAGATTTTTTGAACCCATAACAGCTCCCATTCCTGTTCGTCCCGCTATGGCAGTTCGGGCATCTGGATGTACAATGCACGCGTATTTTACGAGCCGTTCTCCAGCGGGTCCAATACACATAACTTTTAATGAATCAGTATTTAATTCGCGTTGAAGTATTGCTTGTGTTTCAAAGGTTTCCTTTCCTTTCAGAAGAGAAGCATCTTTGAGTTCTGCAGAATCTTCTTTTATACTAAGATAAACTAGATTTGGTGCGCGCCCTTCGATAATAATTCCATCAAAGCCAGCAAAACGTAACCAAGCGCCAAAATTTCCGCCACAAGAAGCTTCACCCCAAATATTAGTGAGAGGGGATTTACTACAAACTTCAATTCGTCCCGCTGTTAATACATTGGTTCCTGTTAAAGGTCCTGTCATAAAAATTAGTACATTTTTTGGACCTAATGGATCTGTATTTCTATCAACTAAATCATAAAGCAATCGACAGGCTAATCCCGTTCCACCAACAAATTTTTCAGCAAGTTTGGGGTCTAATGCCTGATTAGTAATAGTAGAATCAGTTAAATTAATGCGAAGAAATTTTCCCATATATCCATTCATTTTTATTTTGCCTCTGTCATTCTTACTCCTATTCTCATCTCAAAACATTTAAAATTTTATTCCAAAATAAATTCATTTGAATTTGTCATTGGATTCAAAAATATTAGCCGAAAAAAGAATGAATTGAAGAAGGGATTGTTATGGCAATGAATATGATTAAAATTCCGACAATATATTTTGGAAAAGGATCATTAAAAGAATTAAAAAATATAAGAGCTGAGAGGATTTTCATTGTAACAGATAAGATCATATGGGAATTATTTGGAACTAAAATATCAAAATATTTTAAGAAGAAAGAGGTAAAAATCTTTGATGCGATTGAGCCAGATCCAAAAGATACCACGATTATAAAAGGAGGCAACCTAGCACGGGAATTTAAACCAGATCTCATTGTGGGAATTGGTGGCGGCTCGGTAATGGATTCTGCAAAATGTATTTACTTTCTGTACGAACGAGAAGACAAAAATTTATACGATATCAACCCAGTTTCATATTTCAAGCTAGGACAGAAGTCGAAATTAGTAGTAGTGCCTACAACATCCGGAACAGGAGCAGAACACACACTTGGAATGGTTATTACAAAAACAGATACAGGACAGAAAGTTGCACTTGCCTCATATGAGGTCATCCCCTCAATTGCAATTATCGATCCTAAATTAGCCATGAAAATGCCCCCTAAATTGACGGCATCAACAGGGATTGATGCGCTCGTCCATGCCATCGAGGGAGAGATTAATGATTTAAACAATGATTTCACCGAAGCTATGAATCTGCATGCTATTAAACTCATATTCAAATACTTACCACGAGCTTACAAAGATGGAAATGATGAGGAGGCACGCGAGAAAATGCATAATGCAGCTTCTTTAGCTGGAATTGGTTTTGGAAATTCAAGTTGCGGGATTGCGCACTCCTGTGGACATGCTCTTGGTGGAACATTCCATCTTCAGCATGGAATTGGTGTAGGGGTGATGTTACCATATGTACTGGAGTTTAATAAACCTAAATGTGAAGGAAAATACAAAGAGATTCTTGAGAGCATGAATATTACTTATGAAGATCCAACAATTACACTAGTAAGTAAAGTTAAAAATCTATTGAGAGAAATAGAAATTCCTACTATTCTAAAGAAATTAATATCAGATGCAGATTGGAAACATAATTTTGAGAAATTGGTGGAATTTGCAAAAACTGACATAGTAGCTGGAATGAATCCCAGACCTACGTCAGAAGAAGATTTCCGTAAAATATTCCAGTATGCTTATGAAGGGAAGAATGTAGATTTTTAAAAAAAGAAAAAAAGAAAAACCTAAAAATTAGAAATCGACCCGCTTACCTTCCCACATGTAATGGTACATTTTTTCAATCTGGTCATCATTTGGCATAGGATTAGTCATTGAAATACAAGAATCTTCAGACGTATATTTTACTAGAGTAGGTAAATGGTCCTCAAACTCCTTTTTAGAAATACCAAGTTCAGGAATGGTAGAGGGGGCTTCAATTTCTTTAATAAGTTCACGTACCTTTAATATAAGCTGTTCGCTGACTTCTTCATCGGTTCCTGTAAGTAAGAGGGCACGACGACCGATATCGGCGAGTTTTTGGACGGTTCCGGTTCCATTATTTCTAACAAATTCCATAACGTAAGGTAACGCCATTCCTACGCAATTCCCATGCGGTTTATGAAAGAGCGCGCCAATTGAATGCCCTATGGAATGTGCACATGTTGCTTGCGAATTTCCGAAGGCTAGTCCTGCCATACTAGCGGCATTATGCATCTTTTCACGAGCTTCTTTATCTTCACCATTTCTGTAAGCGCGAGGGAGATACTTAAAAACAAATTCTATGGCTTTGATAGAAAAGGCATCAGAAAAATCATTACGCCACATTGATAAGTATCCTTCAATTGAATGCGTTAAGGCATCTAAACCAGTTCCCGCAGTTAATGCAGGTGGCATTTTCATTGCAAAGATTGGGTCAATAATCGCAATTGAAGCAATAATTTGGCGAGAAGCGGGGGTAATTTTACGTTTTTGTGCAGTATCTGTAAGGACTATAGCCCATGTGACGTCTGCGCCAGTTCCTGAAGTAGTGGGAATTGTAATATATCTTGCTTTTGAAGGAAAATCCTCGTAATAGGTAAATGGGTTCAGGGAATCGATTTGTTGGTCTGGTTTTTCGTAGAGGAACCAAATACCTTTTCCAGTATCCATTACCGAGCCACCACCTAATCCAATAATGAAGTCTGGTTCGAATGCTTGGCAAAGTTGAGCCCCTTTTAGTACGGTTTCGATGGAAGGATCTGGTTCGACTTCATCAAAGATTTGATGCGGAATGTCCTTTAATTTCTTTTCAACTTTTTCAACAAAGCCGAGTTCGCGCATGATTTTATCAGTAACAATAAAAACTTTATCCATTTTAAGTTGATCAAGATAATCTAAGGCATCTTCTCCAAAAACTAAAAATGGGCTTGAAAAATACCACATTTATAAAACCTCCATGGATTTATTAAAAAAAAGAGGTTTATTAAAGCTCTGTGTCAGGAACTTTCATGATACAATTTACCATCTCTACTGCTGCTTTTGTAGCTCGCATAATTTTAGCCATATCACCTTTCAACTTGAATTTTCCAGTCATTAGCCCTTGTATAGGGTCTAGTTTTTTCTCTGCAACTAATTTCCAATTAGAATATGGCCCGCTCATGACAAATTCGGTTTCTGGTACTTCATCTGTGACCTCGTATGCTTTTCGACATTTTCCATGCCATAGATCGATATATAGTTTCGTGGATGTACCGTCTTCATGTTCTGCTACAAATAGAAAGTCACCTTCCCAGGTTTCAGCAGCTTTATTATAGGCTTCGCTATCATTCAAAGCTTTGCAAAAAGCTTTCGCCCATTCACCCGTCATAAATTTTACCATTTTTCATCTCTCCTTAAGATATTTATTTAAATCATCCCAAGAAGATTCTATTAAGTTTATGGATTATTTAAAAATAAAAGGAATTTTTTAAATTTCTTAAAAGAAATTAATACGATAGTTGGAGGTAAAAGAAGTATGGCAAAAGAAATCGTATATACAGAAGAAGAAAAAGAAAATCAGCTTAGCATGCTTCTTGATACACTTCATTCACTTTTAAAAGAGAAGTTAGAACATCCTAAATGGAATGAGAAAATTAAGAAGATAAATTTCAGAATTAATCTTGAAATACCCGAAGTAGGAGCTGTACATTTAATTTTAGAGAAAAATGGAAAATATGAAATTGGAAGGGGGAAAATATCCGACCCAATTATTGAAATTAAAGCACCTTTGGAGAATTTTTTCAATTTTTCAAGCCGACAAATCTCTAGCTTTAGTGCAATAGTATTAGGAAAGTTGAAAATTAAGGGGAAACGACATCTTTTAACTTTATTAAATGTAGGAAATGTTTTACGGGTAATTCCAGAAAAAGAATTAAATAAATAGTCTAGAAAATGCCAAAAATAACAAAATTTCGGGATAGGGACGCTCCTATCTCAAAAGAAGGTATTATCTTTCGTACTTATGGATATATGCATCCAGAGAATGCATGTTTTTGCGATGTAGAATACGCTCCAGAAGCAATATATAAAACTTCAGACCCACGCGCAATACGTTATCTATATCGTGGCTTTTCGGAAAGAAACAAGATGCATCCTCGTTATTATAAATTTTATTTTGATGGTGGGCTTCAATTTATTAAAGAAAATTATCCCAAATATCAAATTTTCCATAAAGCACTAAAGAAGAATTTAGTTGGAATTACACAACCAACTCGCGTCATGCGCCCAAATCAAGTATTATTGCAACTGATGCAGGATCCTCCACAGGATACACTTATTAATACTCTAAGAGAAGTTCTTGAATTAGTGATTGATCATTCTCAATTAAAAATCAAGCATTTCGGAATATTCGGATCAATATTGCATAATTTTTATCATGTTGATTATAGTGATATTGATCTGATTATATATGGGAGAGGAGCACTCAAACAACTTCGAGAAACTCTAGCTGATTTTTATGAACAATCCTCTTTTCCTATACAAAACGAATTTGCAAGTTGGAATTACAAAACCACGACAAAACATTGGCATTTCAAAAATTATACAATTCAAGAATATCCATTTTATGAATATCGAAAACTAATTTATGCAATAATACGGAGCAAGAAAATCGCTCGCCCTGTTAAAATCGAATTTGAACCTGTTAAAAATTGGAATGAAATAAATAATGAATATCCATTACAATTGCAAATTGAACGAATGGGATGGATTAAGGCTATTGCGGAGGTAAAAGATGATCGAGATGCTTTCTTTATGGAATCAATTTATAAAATTGAGATTCTGGAGATTTTAGAAGGACCTAAAATTTTTGAGATTCCAAGAATTTTATCATTCGTTGAAGAATATCGTGGTCAAGTTCAGAAAGACGAAGAGGTCCTAATAGAAGGGCATTTAGAAAAAGTCACCCTTCGTAATCACCAATTTTATCAAATAACCCTATCATATGGTCCAAACTATTATGACCAAACTCTAAAAATTTATAAAAAATAAAGAATTTTAAAGATCTTCAAAATAGGATAGATATCATCAAGTTTGTTTCAAAATTAGTTATATTATTTTATTAAC
>SUPS01000279.1 GCA_005191415.1 Candidatus Helarchaeota ASGARD archaeon Hel_GB_A | reverse complement strand
TCCTAATGGTGTCTTCGACCTCTTTGGTGGTTGCAGGACGACCTAGCTTTTTTATGGTATCCCGTAAAAAAGAGAAAATCATTAGAGGCATAATCTAACCACAAAATTGTGGATTATAATTCTTTTGTATTTATACGGAATGAGTTAAAATTCATCCTTTAAGGAAACAAATTGTGCCCGTTCAATTAGTTTCATAGCTCCTCGGTCGCAAACAGCTCGGCACACACCACATCCAAAGCATTCTGTCGGGCTAACAATGACTTTTTGGAGAGATGGAGCATATTTAATGGCACCAAAGAAGCATCGTTTCGAACATTTAGGTTCACCCCCACAGCCATCGCATTTATCGGGATCTACGACACAGATGTATTCACTTTTACGTGCAGCGTTCATTACACCATAATTAATACGTCCTTTCAGACCTATGCAATAAGGATATTCACAATTACAAATTACAATTGGAACAGGTATAGGCGCCCAGTAGACGCTATGAACGTAACCAAGTTTGTCGAATTCACGTAAATAGGCTTTAGCAGCTTCAGGGGTAAGCTTTTCGCATTTTTCCCAAGGACGCATTTTGGGCACCATTTCGGAGACAGGATATAAAAACATGCAAGTCATCTTTTCAATGCCGCCAAAGTATTTCCGACAATAACAAGGAATAAGAATAATGCCTTTTGTTAAATCGACGATTTTTAAAGCATCTTCAAGAGGTATAACTTGCCCTCCATGTAATTGTTCTGCAACAAGTTCATTTAATTTGTCTAATGCATCTTGATCATGAAGATTTGGGAGCATGGAATCAATAGCTTCAGCAGCACCCAATTCAAAATTCATTTTCTCAGGACCACCAAGCATTTCAACAACGCGGGCGGTTTGAACACGATGTGATTTAAAGATTTCTTCGGTAAAATTCTCAGGATTAAGATACCACTTATGTCCGTTGCCATATTTCGCGCAATATTGACACATAAACATCGCCTGAAACGATTAAATAAAGAATTAAGAATTATGTTAATTAAATTTTTGTTATGAAATAATTTAATAAGTGGATATAAATGGGATTTATTGCAGGCATCTGCTCACGAGATCAGAGTGATATTTCAACACAATTATATAATATGGCCATCAAATTACGTCACAGAGGCAATTCTGCTTTTTGTGTGTTTAGCAAAGAAGAAAATGGCTGGAAAATTTTTCAGTGTAATGATCCTAGAGAACTTCTTGATGTAAAAATCTCATTTGGTCTTGTGGGAAGACATCTTTTCTTAGATGAAAATATGGAGGAAATCCCATATTCTGATTGCCACAACACACGATTTTTGCTTATTGATGGGCGAATTTTTAATATTTCACATATAAGGAAAGAATTAGAAAATTCCCATCAAGAAAAAATTAAGAATTCAGGAGTAATCCTTCATATAATCGAAGAATTACAGAAAAAAGTATTCGATTTTTCGAGTATTTTTAGCAAGTTATTCACCCTAATGGAAGGTATGTTTGCTGCAGCCTTGATTTTAAAAGAACATGTTTTCATATTTAGGGATTTAATCGGGATAAAACCATTATATTTGTACGTTGGACCAAAATATATTGCGTTCGCCTCCGAGAAAAAGGCGTTATGGAGCATCGGATTGACACAAAGAATTAAATCCCTGCGACCTGGGCGTGTCGTACGGTTTGCAGAGATAGGATTCACATCTCATTTTCAAGCAGAGTTTACAAAAAGTGAATCTACACATAGACAATTAGAATTGTATAGAGATCAACTTTTAAAGTCACTTAAAACAAATATATCGAATTTAATCCCCCAAAATTCATTTTACCTTCTATTATCAGGAGGGTTAGATAGTACAATACTCGCGACCTTATTAAAACAAATGAATTTGGAATTTAAACCACTTGTGCTTGGAAGTCGAAAGTCGAAAGACATTCAAGTTGCAAATAAAGCTGCAGATTTCCTAAATTTATCAATTGAAACACTAGAGTTCGATGAAATAACGTTAGAAAATTTATTACCTCTATTATTATATCACGTAGAAAGTCGAGATGAGAAGAAAATCAATATTGCATTCCCCCTTTTTTATGCTTCAAAATATATCAGTGAAAAACAAATAAAGATATTATTCACAGGGCAAGGGGCAGATGAATTATTTGGAGGATATAAACGCCACGAAATACTTTTTCAAGAGAATCCTGAAAAATTAGTGGAAGCCTTATGGGAAGATATACGACAATTACATTCGGTCAATTTACAAAGAGATGATGCAGTAGCAATGGCGCATATGGTAGAGCTCCGATTGCCATATCTTTCGCGAAATATCATTGAACAGAGTATGCAAATTCCAATTTCATTCAAGATTCAACCACCATTCCGAAAAGTTATTTTACGACAAGTCGGAAAACAATTAGGATTACCAGAGGATCTCATCCAGCAACCAAAACGAGCTATCCAATTTAGCTCGGGGTCTTACAATATTTTAAAGAAATTAGCCCGAAAATGTGGATTTACAAAAGATTTTGCCTTAAAACATTCTTTTTTTAGCCCAACCCAATTATTCATTGATTCACTTGCTTATTTTCTTGGTTTTCCCCACATTGATCCACAAATTATTAAATTTTGTGAAAATGAATCTATCGCTTGGCCAGATTCTTTTTGGAAATATGAAAATATAATACATAAAATAAGTTAAAATAAATTGCTGATTATAAATGATATAGAGAACATGGAAATTGGTGGAATACATGGTCTTAATCTTTGATCTGGATGGCGTTATTGTGGGCTCCACCTTTTTTTCTGATATACTTATGGAGATGATATGCCAAAGATTTGAAGATCATGATCTCTGCTTTGAGCCTCCAATAATTTTCCAAGAAATTTTAAGTAGATTTGTACAGAAACTGGGAGAAGAAAATAAAAGCCTTGCATATGATTGGGATTTACTCATAAGTGAATATTTACGAGAATATAATATTCCATGGTCTTGTGAAATTGAAGATTTTTTCAGTTCCGATGAATTATTGAATTATATTTATTTATATAAAGACACAGATGTTTTGAATTGGCTTTTAGAAAAAGGTTATACGCTAACGATTCTGACAAATGGATTGCCAAAATATCAAGACCATGTCATCAAAAAATTAAAGCTAAATCGTTTTTTTAAGAAAATTGTAATGCCAAATCCTAGGACTATTAAATTGGTAAAACCCTATAGCGAAATTTTCGAAATAGTCACGGAGGGGTTCCAAGGAACCCATGTAATGATAGGAGATAGTCTTTACTTTGATATTTATGGCGCCAAAAAAGCATCTTATCAAACAATATGGCTCTTTCGAAAGTTACCAAGAAAATATCAAAAATTATCCATTCAAACTCGGACCGAAAAAATAAACCAAAATACAAGATATTTAATGAAAAATATTTTGCGTAGCGCACCCTTTTTAAAAGATTCACTCCAAAAAGATAATCTTGATGAATTTAAGCCAGATTTTATAATTTATAATTTGCGAGAATTAAAAGAACTTTTCTAGTGAAAGTGAAAAATAGATAGTGATTTTTACCAAAGGAGAAATACAAACTTATTTTAATTCGAATTAATTTAAATTATTTTAGATTAGATTTAACTAAACATATTGGAAAAATATCGATATAATTAAAAAGGGAAAATGAGATGAAGACAGAAATCGAAGTAATTGCGGATATGTTATTTGCAACTTATTATTCAAAAGAACCAGAAGAGAGGAAGAAGCTTACAAAGAATTGGAATCGTACCTTTCTTATAACAATAATTGATCAGGGAACGGTTCTCGCAACGATTCAAGATGGGGAAATTACGATAAAAGCATTCCAAGAAGGGGAGGAAACACCTGAATATGATTTTGAATTGAAAGCAGATATAGAATCATTGACAAAATTTACAGTTTATAAGAGTTATGGCATAAAAGATTGGTTTAAACGGTTTTGGAATATTCTTACAAGAAAAGTTAAATTCAAGCCTTTTAGGAAAATACGCGATGTAATTCGTGTCGCTAGAATCATGGGAGTATGATACAATGGATTCCGATAAAAAAAAGATGATCATCGTTGGATTAGATAATGCAGGAAAATCGACTATTTTATTAACAATGAAACGACAATTAGGACCTCATAATTTCCAAGAGTTGCAGCCTACCAAAGGGTTACAAACTGAAGAGTTTGAAACGGATGAAATGGTCTATCATGTATTTGATTTTGGCGGGCAGAAGAATTATCGAGAAAAATATCTTGAGAGGCCGATATATTTTGCAAGTACTGATATTTTAATTTTTGTAATAGATATTCAGGATGATAAGCGATTCGATTTGGCTTTAAAATATTTAGATGATATTTTAGCGCTAATTAATGATTTAGGGGAAAAGCCAGATTGTTCTATCTTTTTCCACAAATTTGATCCAGAAATTTCTGATTTGGAAGAATATCAGAAACGAAGTCGAAATCTTAGACAAAAAATTCGGCAAATTTTCAAAAAATATTCCTTTTCTTTAAAAATATATCATACTAGCATCTACACAGTTTTCGAGAAAATCCAAGTTATGTGAGTGAAAATGAAAGAGTTTTCAGAGATCTGGATAATAAATGAAG
>SUPS01000278.1 GCA_005191415.1 Candidatus Helarchaeota ASGARD archaeon Hel_GB_A | reverse complement strand
TCATAGTTCTTTATAAGCGAGCTACATAAATGATATCCGATGAAACCAGCACCACCAGTAACAAGACATTTCAAAAGTTTTTTCTCCATTTAAATTTTATCTATTAATCATATTATAAAAAAGATTTTCTAATTTAATATTTATATTTCCGAATTTGTTTAAACTTATTCAATAATTCCTCAATTCCTTGTTGAATTGTAAATTTTGGTTCAAAACCGTATTTACGGGCTTTTGAATCATCAAGCTTATAAGATAATTGATTTAAGCTAGGAGTACTCACGATTTGATATTTTAAATCGGGAATATATTTCTTTAATGTATCAATCACTTGCGTCATATTCCAGTTGTCTCCTACAATATTGATGATCTCTCCTTTTATGTCATCATTTTTTATCGCCCAAATATAAGCCCTACAGACATCACGGACATGAACGTACGGCCGTGCTTCTTTAAGAGCACTATCATATACAGATAAAGGTTTGCCAATGGAGGCTTGAAAAGAGAAAACATCGAGAATAGTATCGAATCGCATGCCTATACTATACCCAACGACTGTTCCCAGCCGAAGTGCTACTGCATTAAGTCCCTTTTCTTTAGCTAGTTTCATACCTTCCGTTTCAGCTTTCAATTTAAAAATCCCATATGGACTAATAGGTTTACAATCAAAAGTCTCATCCACGATACCACTAGTCGGGCCATAAACACTTGCACTTGAAGTATAGATGAATTTTTTTATTTTAGTTTTAATAGCTTGACGAAAAGCATTCATTGCACCTTGATAATTGACGGCCTCAGTTAATTCTTTCCGTTCAAAGGAAAGCGGCGCATTGGTTATATCTGCTTGATATATGGCAACATCAATATTCTCGAAAGCTTTAGCAAGCATTTCTTTATCCCGAACATCCCCTTGAACCATTTCATACGTTGCATTTTCAGGAAGATCGAATAAAGTAACATATCTGTCTTTAAACATATTGTCATAGATGCGAATCAATGAATTCGGGAATTCAGCTGGTAAATATTCACGAATTAACAAAGAACCTAAATAGCCACAACCACCTAATACCAGAAAATTCATAACAATGCCTCATTACAAAATTTTTTCTTTAATATATCGTTCTAATGCGTTCTCCCATGTGGGCAAATCATCCATTCCCATTAATTCCAAATTATAATTTCTTAAGACGCTGTAACTGGGACGGGGCGCTGGCGCTCCATATTCATTTGCCGTAATTTTGAAGATTTTTACCTTTTCTTCTAACCTAGTCAATTCAAAAATTTTTTTAGCATACTCGAACCATGAAGTTTCCCCATTATTAGAAATATGGTATAAACCATAAAAAGAAGTCTCAATTAATTCTCCAATTTTTGGAGCTAAATCATAAGTATATGTAGGGCTGTGTATTTGGTCATAAACTACATTCAGTTTTTCACGTTCTTTACCCAGTCGGATCATCGTCTTCACGAAGTTATTTTTTTCTCCTCCGAAAACTCCAGCTGTTCGGATAATAAAATGCTTTGGACATAAACTTCTCACGAAATTTTCTCCAGCGAGTTTTGATTTCCCGTATATGCTGAGAGGATTAGGGTTATCATATTCGGTATATGGTGTCTTTTTCGTTCCATCGAAAACATAATCTGTTGAGATGAAAACAACCTTGGCGTTTAACTCTTGGCATGCGACAGCCACATTTCTGGCTCCTAGAGCATTTACTTTGAATGAACTATCAGGATCTCGTTCACACTGGTCTGTAACATGGTAAGCCGCGGTATTAATAACCACATCTGGGTCTAATTTCTTTAAAACTGAAAATACTTGTGCTCCATTCTCAACTTCAATTTCCTGATGACTTAATCCGATTAATTCATGATTCTGTGGTAATGTTTCTAATAATGCAGTCCCAAGTTGTCCAGTTGAACCGATTATCACAATTCGCATGGAAAACCTCGCTATGATTGTTAATAGTTAAAATTTTGTGCAGAATATACATTGAGAAATAAATTTAATATAGTTCTAATTTAATCTTTTGGATTGTATATTTAATTATATTTTGAAAAGCACGATTTAAATTATTATGAATTTAATTAAAAATAAAAGATAAAAGGTGGAACAAATGTTAGAAGGAACACTGATTCGACCACTTAAGAAACATTGTGATGAGAGAGGATATCTTTGTGAATTAATTCGGTCAGATGGGGACTATTATTATCCATTTGCAATGTGTTACTATTCTGTTTCTTGGAAAGGCGTAATTCGGGCATGGCATCGACATCCAAGAACTCAACAACGTGATACTTTTATTGTAATTCAAGGAATGGCAAAAGTCTGCGTATATGATATGGAAACCGATGAATTGAATGAACACTTCATTGGTGAAGATAATATGGTCGCACTGACTATTAATGGCAAATTTTGGCATGGATTCAAGGCTATCAGTGATAAACCAGTAATTCTCCTAAATTTCCCAGACAAACTCTATGATTATAAGAATCCAGATGAAGAACGATTACCTTATAATACTGATAAAATACCCTATGATTGGGATATAAAAATGAAATGAATATTTTTGGCATTTTTCTAAAAATCTTTTATTTTTTTCTTCTTTTAGGGAAATTTATAATACTGATAAAATACCCTATGATTGGGATATAAAAATGAAATGAATATTTTTGGCATTTTTCTAAAAATCTTTTATTTTTTTCTTCTTTTAGGGAAATTTATAATACTGATAAAATACCCTATGATTGGGATATAAAAATGAAATGAATATTTTTATTGATGTGAGATAATGAAGGGATTGACATTTTTATTGATGTGAGATAATGAAGAGATTGACATTTTTATTGATGTGAGATAATGAAGGGATTAGTTCTATCAGGTGGGACTGGCACGAGATTACGTCCTTTAACTCATACAAGCGCAAAACAATTAATACCTGTGGCAAACAAACCTGTGCTTTTTTATGCTCTAGAAGATGTAAGAGAATGTGGAATTACGGATGTAGGAATTATTGTTGGACATACTAAAGATGAAGTAAAAGCAGCAGTTGGAGATGGATCAAAATTTGATATAAATGTGACCTATATTGAACAAGATCATCCAGGTGGCTTAGCACATGCGGTAAAAACAGCTGAACATTTCTTAAAAGATGACCCCTTTGTTATGTATTTAGGTGATAATATTCTGAAAGAAGGAATTAGAGATCTCTGTGAAGCATTTAAATCTTCAGGATGTGATGCACTTATTGCGGTTTGTAAAGTGGAAAATCCACAACGATTTGGGGTTGTAGAATTAAAAGATGGGCAAGTGTATAGATTAGTTGAAAAACCTAAGGTTCCGAAGAGTGATTTGGCTCTGGCAGGAATTTATTTTTTCAGATCCCCTATTTTTGAGGCAATCAACCATATCAAACCATCCTGGAGAAACGAACTAGAAATTACGGATGCTATTCAAAAAATGATTGATATGGGTTATAGAGTAGAACACAAAGAAGTAACAGGCTGGTGGAAAGATACAGGAAAACCTGAGGACATAATTGAAGTAAATCAATTATTATTAAAGGAAATTAAGACTGATATTAAAGGAACGATTGAAGACAATGTATCTATTAGTGGCGACATAGTTCTAGATGTAAATAGTATAATTCATTCCGGCTGTAAGTTATTAGGTCCAATTGTTATTGGAAAAAACTGTGAAATTGGCCCTAATACTTATATTGGCCCCTATACTTCTATCGGAGATAATTGTCGAATTATCGGAGGCGAAATTGAAAATTCAATTTTAATTGGAGATACCACTATTGATTGTGGTAAAAGAATCGTTGAAAGTCTTATTGGACGTAATTCCACAATTACTTCTGTTAAAAATAGCCTCCCTGCTGGGAACAAATTAATCCTTGGTGAGCACTCCTACATAAGTATTTAATAATTTCTTCTTTAATACAAAAATTAATTTTAATCAATTAAGTGGATGTATCTATATCCAAAAATACAAACTTCAAGTAAAACAAAGAAATGAAATGAATAAAACTCAAAAAGCTCCTCTACTTTCAATAATTTTACCTACCCTAAATGAAGAACAGGCAATTGAAAAAGTCCTTACTGAAATCAATCAAATTCACTTACCTTCAAAAGAGATTCTGATAGTTGACGGCTGTTCAACAGATAATACGATAAATATTGCAAAAAAATTTGACATTAAAGTTATAATAGAACCTAAAAGAGGATATGGGAATGCAATATTGGAAGGCATGAAGTTAGCAAAAGGTAAAATAATTGTGATAATGGATTCAGATTATACATATCCTGCACACTACATTCCGAATTTAATTAATCCAATAATAGAAAATAAAGCTGATCTTGTACTAGGAAATCGTCTTAAGAACATAAAATTAGAATCTATGAATTTCTTGCACCTTTTTGGTAATAAATTTTTGACCTTAACGTTTAATATTTTGTATTCTAGCAAAATACAAGATACACAAACAGGTTTTCGAGCATTTAAGAAAATAATTTTTAAAAAGTTGAATATAAAGAGCAAAGGAATATTTTTTCCTACTGACTTTTTAATTCAATCTTTAAAATTACATTTAAAAATAGAAGAAAAATACATTCTTTACCGATCTAGAC
>SUPS01000277.1 GCA_005191415.1 Candidatus Helarchaeota ASGARD archaeon Hel_GB_A | reverse complement strand
AAACTCATCTTCAGCAATTGAAATTCTCAATGCTCCGTGATTTTAATCAACCTCTGGAAGCTATGGAACCTGAACGCCCGCAACCTCTCGAAGCTATGGAACCTGAACGCCCGCCCCACCCTTTTCTGGCAGAACTCCATGCTGCTTTGCAGAATGAATTACGCATTCTCTTCCAACGTGCACGAACCCGACTCCAGCGCCTAAGAGAAAATAGCTAAGAATTCCGCTAACCTCTTATCTCTTATTAAACAAAATAATCCTTCCCTTTTTGAAAATTGTTATGAATTATGTTTCAAATATAAATATTTGAGGAAAATACTCATATTAACTGCCTTAATTTACAAAGAAGATGATATGTAAAGGAAAATAATTATTTTTTAAGAAAATCATTATCTAATTTAATACTTAATTTACCTTGTTATTTTTTTTTAATTCATTAGTCTCTCACGATATCCATCAAATGCCCATTATAAGGTTGCTAGCACCTTAAGAATCGTTATATGATGGATGTGTGGCAATCCTTTGTGGTGATAAAAAGATGCCCAAAAATTTCTCAAATTAGAGAATTAGACATAAACCACACATCTCTCATCTAACTGATATTATCAAATACGGATTTTTTAAATGATCTTAACAAATACAGAGTTATATATCTAATCATTTAGAATCTACAAAAATTTTGATGGTTTATATGAAATAACTTGTATCTAGGAAATCATGGAACGTTATGATTATCTATCTTGTTAATCCAGTTTTATATTCTGTTTTTGAAAATCCAATACTTTAAGACTTTAAGAAGCTATTTCGACAATGCAAAGTATAGATAAATATAAAAAATAGATAAAAAACATATCTAAACCGCAGAATGATCTTCAAAAAGCCTTGGATAATTGATAAGATAAAAAAATTAATGTTTATTTCCTCTCGCTTCGTAAGTATTCTGCTACCCCGTAGCCTAGTTCTCCTCCCATTTGAAATCGAGAGATTGTTTCATAAATGTAGCATATACCTTCTTTGCTGGATTGGGGCAGTGTGATTAAGTAAATCGTCTCTGCTTCTAGTTTATATTGTTTTCCTTCTTCATCAATTAATCTGAAGGTCGCAGAACGGGGGTTTTGTGAATTATCCGCTTTGTATTGCGTCTCTACTTCGATACTTTTAATTGCAGTATTTTTTTCCGCGGAAGAAATAAAGCCATGGACATATTGTTTGGAACCAACTTTATTCAACCAACAATTCAAGGCATGCGTTCCATTCTCAAACTGAACTGACGTCCAGTACCATTCTTCAATCTTTACCCAATCGCGAACTCCCCAACTATGGTCCCGGTGGCCAAATCCATCAATCTCCCGCATACTTCCATTCTTAAATCTCACAAATCCTTTGACGACACCCGATTGTTCATAATGATTTTGTTCTAAAATTCCAGGAATTTGCCATCCTCCCGGATATTCATACACTGGAAATCGGCCGATCCACTTGTATTCGAGTTGGAATTTGCGGGTTAGCAATTTGATTTCCCATTCTTTATGTTCCTGTAAGACCGTGAAACTTTGATGCCCATCGGATGGATTTTCTCTGAAATCGGCTTCTGTCTTCAATTTTACAAAGTTTATATGCGTGTAGAGCTTGTCATCTATGTATAGAATCGAGAAATAGTGGCTTTCTTTCTCGTTGGGCATGTATCCCATAGTTGAGACGCTAAAGATATTATTTTTTGGGTCCATCACATTGAAATAGTAACTTTCTCGCCACAAAGGCTTGTTTTCAGGAGTATGGAGATATTCATCTCTTTCTGTGATCATTTTTATCACTCCACTTTTCGTAAGAAAAAGGTTGGCATTTTCGCTTTCGCTTTGGGACCGCGGAATATCCAGGTCAAGGGCGTATACACGCTTCGCCCATCTTTATTTACGAGGTCCTTGAAAGGACCATGTTTTACTTCTTCTACGAGGTCCCAATCGATTTGATCTGTGACACCGACCAAATTTGTGAAACGGTCGAAGTTTTTATTATAGACATAGGCACCTGCTTTTATTTTTTCGCTTCTACTCCATTTTGTCATCTTGCGATATAATTCCACAAGGGCATTCTGGGCGAATTCTTCATAATTTTTGAGTTCATCTACCCCTAATGGCTTATTTTTTCCATGTTCTTGAGTTAGAATAGCGACTGATGTTATATTCTTGCTGTAATCAACAGGATCGGTAAATAGAGTTCCCCAATCATTGAACCAAACCCTGTTCATGTCCTTGAGGGTAAAAGCGAAAGCGATTTTAGATGTTGGTGCGGTAGCTTTGGTATCAGACCATGGCCATTGAGGACTTTTTCCATCATTAAGCCGAATGATTTCTCTTACGATGAGGAGTTCTCCATTCTCCATTTCATAGGGACCATGATCGCTGATTTTCATTCGTGTTTCGCATTCATCCATGAAGCTATAAACCTCTAATTGAGCGGAAGCGCGTTTTATTTTTGATAATTCGCTTTTATCTGGCGTAAATAATTGCTGTTTCACAAATTTCAAATCATTTTCAGGCAAGATTTTGGCGATTCCGTTCATTTTTTCGATAGTTAATCCATTTTTATAGTAAGTTTTGGCTAATCTTTTCCAAAAATCAAGGATAAATTGAATTTCTCGAAATTTTTCTAATGATTCACAAGCAGGATCGGTTCCGTGTTGACAGAAATAAATCGTCCGTCCAAAAAGGGGGAACATTTGGATATCAAAAATTTGTAGCGGGGTGATTTCAGTAAACAATTTTCGCTGTTGTTCCCCTATTTCCTCAGGTGATATCCTATCGCTCACTAATCGAAGTTGATCATAAAATTTATAATACGAATTTAAGCATGCAATGATAATGTATTCATTTACGGGAAATATTTTTGATTCGACTATTAATCGTTTCAAAAAAAGATTATCAAACGTTTTACTAAGTTGTTTTAATAATTCGTTCGTTTCTGCTATACTCTCTGTGTCCGTTTTTTCACCGCTTTCTTCCTTCATGTCAATCCTTCAAAATTTTACTTTCTATTAAAAATTATGTATAATGGGAAAACAAGATAAAAATTTCCTTGCATCTCTAAATAAAGATTACTTAGATGCAATTTCCTTAAACAGATAGTAATATATTAAAAGAAATGAATCATGTGTATTAATATCAACCATGGCATTGTGAGGAATAAAAATGATTTACCTTAATATATCCTATTTTGACACGGTTTTAGGACCCGAGACGCTCTGCACGGTCCCCTCTCCTCCCGAGGAAGATATTAAGGAATGTACAAATAGTCTTTTAAATATTTCAGAGTTTATTGAACTGAAATTTTTCGTGTATGTTTCTTCAAAACGATTCAAAACTTCGAATATTTACACGAAAATTCCAAGTGAATGGGCGAGAGGGAAAGTGGAGATGCTGTTAATCAGTGTTATTCTTGTTGATGAAGATTTCACCCGCCTATATTTATTCGAGGACGTTTTAGAAAAAATGGTGGAAGATATTAACAAAATTGAAGATGCATATATGGCATTTTACTCAAGACAAAAAGATAGACCTGAAATAAATAAAATTAACGCGAAAAAAGAAGAACTCATTCAGTTGTTGCAAAGATACTTACCAGAAATTGACCAGATTATCGAAAATGCAAAACAAATACCCCTTGAGGGCGAAATTATTGAAACCGAAGAGAATTTACAAGATGAATTTGTGATTCTCCGACGAGATGACCCCGTAATCGAAGCCGCGAAAAAAATGGTCTCCAGTCCCAGAATTGTGATTGGATGCGTGATTGAAAATAAAAAACCTGTCGGGGTTCTTGATGAAGATGATATCCTCAAAAAGGTAATTCTACAAGGAAAAGACCCGATTCTAATGAAAGTTGGAGATATTATGACAAAAGAAGTCATTACTATTGACGCAAATGAGCCTATCTCTGAGGTAATTGACCTTATGATTGATAATGGAATTAAAGCGGTTCCGATTTTGCAAGATGAAGAATTTTATGGGGTATTTACTATTTCAGATGCGGCGAACCACAATAAAAACATAATAGAACTCATTGGGGAACATTTACAAGATTTATCAGAGCAACAATTAGAAAATCTTAAACAACTAAAGGTAAAATTATGGTCTTATCTTCGCAATATTACCCGAAACCGGAAACTATTAAGCGCACAGAAAGCTTGATTTATTTACTAAAACATGAATAGATTCTTTCGAGGATTTGTCCATATTTTTCCGAGAGATCGTCCCAACTATGCTTTTTGACAAGTATTTTTCCTGAACGAATTTTTCCTTGAAGTTTTTCTTTATTATCTAAAATATAACAAATACGATTGCAAAATTCTATTGGCGTATCCGCATAAAAAATGGAATTTTTCGCGATCGATTTAACCCCTGCAAGAGATGTAGAGACCACCGGACGCTCGCAAGCAAGGTATTCAAACAATTTCATAGGGATTATACAATGTGTTAAATAATTTTTAACAAAGGGAAGCACACACACATCACTTGCACAAATATAGGCTGGCAATTGATGATAAGGGATTCGTCCTGTAAAAGTAATACGGTTTAATACTCCATACTCATAAGCTAACTGTTTAATTCTTTTCAATCCAAAATGTCGGGAAGGTCCTATACATAAACAATGTAGGTCGGGATATTTCTCTT
>SUPS01000040.1:8451-21227 GCA_005191415.1 Candidatus Helarchaeota ASGARD archaeon Hel_GB_A | reverse complement strand
GGTTCCTCTGGTGCTGCGGGTTCCTCTGGTGCTGCGGGTTCCTCTGGTGCTGCGGGTTCCTCTGGTGCTGCGGATTCCTCTGGTGCTGCAGAAGGGGGCGCGGCAGTGGCTTCTGAAGCATGTTTCATGACCATTTTAGCAAAATCAACGAATTTATTGGCATGATAATTTGAAAATCCTTGATCTTTTAGAACGGTTGGATCGATTTGTGCGAGTTCTTGAATAGTGGTCGCAATGCCTGCCTTAATAATTTTTGTAGCATTGGTTTTACTGAGACCTTGAATGGCATTTATCTTTAACGCACCTAATTCATTAGCAGGGGTCTTTTCATATGCTTTATCTAATAATTCTTCGAGTGGCATGATGCCTTCTTGAATACCGGGCTCATTAGCATGCGCGATTATATCTTTAGCATAAGCTATGGCTTTTTCAAGTTTTTTTGCTCCGATAGCAGTGTCTTTTAATTCATCTACTGTTTTTGCAGCTAAGTCTTCAATACTATTTACTCCAATAGCGTTTAATTTCTTAGCAGAGCTAGCTGATACCCCTTCAATAGCATCTAAGGGAAGGGATTTTAAATCGATATCCGCCGTGTCTTCGTACTTTTTGTCGAGAAGATATTTTAATGGTCTAACCACGATGATCACCTTTAAACGATATAGGCGTTTTTTTAACTTTTATTCTTTTTTCTTAATAAAACAATTGCTTTCTCCGATGAGAACATACATCGAAAAATGGAACCATAAACCATTTATTAAGGCATATATTAATAATAAACAAACTGAATTCTGTGGTGTTTATGGGCGAACTAAGATGGAATCCAATTCTCCAGGAGTGGGTAATTGTCGCATCGCATCGCACGAAGAGACCCCTACTTCCAGATAAATATCATTGCCCTTTTTGTCCAGGATCCCCAGAACTCGAGGGGAAAGGAAAGTGGCAAGCACTTCATTTACCGAATAAATTTCCTGCACTAATGCTTGATCCGCCTAAGCCTGATATAGATGCGGAAGATTTCTATCAAGTCAAACCTGCCACCGGCGTATGCGAGGTGCTGCTCTACACGCCTAATCACAATACGGAGTTACACCAACTAGATCTTGATCATATAGGTGCAATCATCGAAATGTGGATTGATCGGTATAAAGAATTAGGGAGTCTAAAGGAAATTAATTATGTTTTCATCTTTGAAAATCGAGGACGCGCAATTGGGGTCACTTTAGATCATCCTCATGGGCAACTATACGCTTTCTCCTTCATCCCTCGAAGAATTCTAACAGAATTAAGCTCTGCTAAACAATACATGGAGAAGCGGAAGAATTGTTTATACTGTGATATTATTGAGAAAGAGCTGGCAGATGGACGCCGAATTGTATATGATAATCATTCGTTCATTGCATTTCTTCCGTTTTATGCAACATGGCCATATGGAGTTCACATCTACTCTCGGCGCCACATTCAATCACTTTTAGACCTCTCTGAAAGTGAGAAAAAAGACCTTGCCTCAATTCTGAAAATCATACGAGCTAAATATGATGCCCTCTTTGGATTTAAGCTTCCCTATACAATGGTATTCCATCAAAAACCTACTGATGGGCAGGATTATCCTTATGACCATTTCCATATCGAATTTTATCCAATCCATCGGGGAGAAAATAAGACAAAATTTCTCGCAGGTGTCGAGCTAGGGACCGCTACTTTTATCAACCCAACAAATCCTGAAGAAAAAGCGAAAGAATTACGGGAAGTGAAAGTTTAATGACAAATAAAAATTGGGTTGGGGGTAGAAATTCATGCAGTTTCCGATAGATTTAATTCTAGGATATATAATTCTGATACCTTTTATTATGTTTAATATAGCAATTGGAATGGGATCGTTTTTCCAAGGAAAATTAGCAAAATTTTCTAGAAAAGTCTTTAAGTTAGATGAAGATTTTGAATTAAAAACACCTAAAAAATATAGCTTGACCTTTACAATTGCATGGCTTGTCGTTGGAATCATCGGAGTTTTCACTTTGGATAATCCACTCTCCCTAGGAGGATTTATGATTCTTATCGCATTTCGAGGTGGAGCTAACTTAGGCAAACGTGTCGTCTTTGGAATTCATGATAAAAAACTAATTAAATCAAAAACAGAGGATAAAAAGCTCATCAGCATCGTATCCACTGCTTTCCAAATTGGGCTTATCGTAGAAGTATTGTTCCTTTTGATGTGGGGCATTTTGTATAAATACATGGACCTTACAATTAAAACTACTTTCAATATTGAATCAAATCTCTTATTACTTTTACTTTGGGGACTTGGATTACTTTTTGGATTAGGATTTGCATTCGTTCAATCAAAAGGAGTTCAAAAATTCCTCCTCAAAGATGAAATAGGACTTATTTTAATCGTTTCCGGTCGGTGGATGGACGAAAAGGTGAAAGAAAAGACAAAATTCATTCCATGGAAGCCATTTTAATAAAATATTTTTAATCTCTTTATTTTTTAGAGTTGAATTTATCCGAAATATAATTTCTTATGCAATATATTTCTCATATTAAAAAATTTTTAAGAGAATATAGTGGGAAATAGTTGAAAAGAAGTTAAATAGTTCTTAAGAAAAGTAGTAAGAATATGAAAAATCTTCAATAATTGGTTGTAAAATATAAGGTTGTGATTAAACTATGATAATCAAATCACCAATAAATAATAAAGAGCCTAGGATTCATGAAGAAGCATTTGTTGCACCTAATGCGGTAATAATTGGAGATGTTGAAATTGCGGAGGGAGCTAATATCTGGTTTTCTGCAGTATTACGTGCAGATTGGGGGAAAATTATAATAGGGAAAAATACATCTGTTCAGGACAACTGTACGATTCATGCAGAGCCAGGGACAACTTGCAAAATTGGGGAGAATTGTATTTTAGGACACAATTGCATGGTGCATGGTCCAACACAAATAGGTAATAACGTTCTTATAGGAATAGGGGCAGTTATTTTAACGAATACCATTATTGAAGATAATACCATCATAGGTGCAGGAGCGGTGGTTAAAGAAGGGACCGTATGCAAATCTTTGACATTGTACGGAGGCAAAACGATTGCGGAACCAATTAAAACATATCCTAAGCAAATGGCACGTCAAGTCACATTAGGTTCTACATTCTATGTAGAAAATGGCAAGAAATTTAAAAAATTATTTGAAGAAAAGTAATTAAAATGTAAATGTTATTTTTTAATAGATGATGATTACTGATTTAAGAAAAAAATGAGAGATAATAGGTGAGAAAATGTCAGAAAAACCTAGGATTATGAAAAGTCCAGTGACAGAAACTGAACCTAAAATCCATCCATCTGTATTTATTGCGCCGAGTGCGACCATTATCGGTGATGTTGAAATTGATGAAAATACTAATGTCTGGTTTAATGTCGTAATAAGGGCAGAAGCTGGTAAGATTAGAATTGGAAAAAATTGCTCCATCCAGGAAAGCGTAGTCATTCATACAGAACCTGGAACGGAATTAACTATAGGGGATAATGTCTTGATGGGGCATTGTGCTATGGTGCATGGTCCTGGAGAGATTGGAAATAATGTAATGATTGGAATTTCGGCCACTGTATTACAAGGTCATAAAATAGAAGATAATGTCATTATAGCCGCAGGAGCCGTAGCTAGAGGTAAATATGAATCGATGGCAATGTATGCAGGTAAAGTGAAAGCAGAAAAAATTAAAGATATTAGAAAAAGCAATATACGAACCCATATGACGGGTATTACGTTTTATGTTGAAAATGGAAGGAAATTCAAAGCAGTACTCGATAAAGAAAACAAATGATTCTTGCAATTGAGAAGATTTGTAAAAGATAGCAACCATCCTAATAAAAAATCTGTATTTTTTCTTCATTCATTTTTCATATGGTAAGTGGGAGGCGAACGGGATGGATTTAGAGGCCCAAAAGGAAAAGTTAATCCAAAAATATAAAGCCCGTGGACTGAGGCGAGTGCTGCATCAAGAGCAAGTTGAGAAAGCATTCCGACAACTGCGAAGAGAATTATTTATGCCAAAAGGGCTAGAAAAGCGAGCCTATGAGAATCATGCTTTTTACCTAGCTGAAGGCTCCACGATTTCAGCTCCTTATATGCATATAATCCTAGCTGAGGCATTAAATCTTAAGGTGGGGCAAAAAGTATTAGAAATTGGAACTGGTTCTGGATATCAAGCAGCATTAATCGCCTTAATTGTGACACCTTTATCGGAAATGAAACCACATGTTTTTACAATCGAACGTCTGCCTCGAATTGCAGAATTTGCTCGGGAAAATATTAAGAAGGCAGGACTCCAAAATAAAATTAAGGTGCTATGTAGGGATGGGAGTGTAGGTTTGCCAGAAGAAGCACCTTTTGATAGGATTTTAGTAACTGCTTCGGCGAAAAAAGTCCCATCTTCCTTAATTACCCAACTTAAAGTAGGAGGGCAATTGGTTATGCCAATCGGACGTTTTCGCCGATTTCAATCGCTCATCCGTATAACCCGCATAAATGAAAAGAAGATTAAAAAAGAAACTCTGAGAAGGTATTCTGTATATTTCGTCCGTCTTATCGGAGCGGAAGGCTGGTCCGAACTATAAAGATAAAAAAATTTTAAGGGATAATTGATTGATATTAATCTTGATAATGATTTTGTCAGATTCAGAGTGATTTTATCCAAAATAATGAAGTTGAATTCTTATGAGTATAACAATGGATAGTAATCTTGCAGAAGATTTGATAAAATTTAAACTTAAAAGTATTCAAGAGACAATAAGAAAAATTCTAGATAAATGGCATGAATCTAATATTGATGATTTTCTTAATAAAGCTAAAATAGGGGAACTTCCAGATGCCGAACTAGATGCTATTACAATAAAGCAACTTGTAAAAGATTTAGATAAGTTAGAAAACTTATTAAAACAAATTAAGGTAGGGAATAGCTACTTAGGAGATATTTAGATTAATCCTACCATTCTACTTTTGGAAGCAAGATTTCTTTTACTAGAATCCTTGAAAATAGATATCATTGATATAGAATTAGACCTTTCGATTTATCAATTAAAAATTACCTTTTCTAAAGGTGTATTACTATATATAAGGTATAATGAATTTGGAGAATATGCATATCAAATAATTTTATCTCCTAGGAAATTTGATTATGTTAGATATGATAATTTCGATGATCGTTGGCCTATCAAAACTAGACCTCATCATTTTCACCAAAAAAACAATAAACCTGTGATTGAAAGCCCTATGAATGGAAATCCAGCACATGATATGCCTATATTAATTAAATTCATTAAAGAACAGATCATATAGATTATTTACATAGACTTTTATCCTATTTGCGATTTATCCGGATAATTCCAGAAGGTTGAAATTATAATGTTTTTAACAAAAGAAGAAGAAAAGGTTTTGAACGGCGAATACGGAATCCCCAGACAGGAGGCCTTAAAATTCTTAATTAAATATGGAGAAGCGCTTGGTGCGGAGCGCTTGGTAAGTGTTCAAAGCGTGCATACGGCAATGGCGGTTCCAGAACAATTCGCTAAAATGATCAGAGGGAATTATCCCTTATTGAATCAAGTGTTACTTTGTAGCAAGAGGCAAATAGAATTAGGACAATTGGAAGTATTTACAACGACACATGTATGCAACATCGAGCCATATTATTACGAATATTTTGGAGTTTCGGAGGAGGTTATGCAAGCGAATCGAGAAATTAGAGCACACTATACAAAAAAGGGAATTATATTCACATCAACATGTACGCCTTATTTGGTGGGGAATATCCCCGTTAGAGGGAATCATATTGCATGGATGGAGAGCTCTGCAGTCGTTTATGCCAATTCGGTTATAGGGGCGCTAGGGAATATTGAGGGCATTGAAAGCACCCTTGCTGCAGCGATAACAGGCAAAATTCCGTATGCAGGGTTCCATATTCCTGAGAATAGAAAGGCAAAGGTCATTTTTCATCTTGATATTATCTTAGAAAAACAATCTGATTTTGATGCGTTAGGCTATTTCATTGGGGAAGAATTAGAAAATATGGGAATGAGCCTTGATGTGCCTATTATAACAGGATTCAAACAGGGACAAGCCACTCAGGATAATCTTAAAGGAATGGGGGCTGCGATGGCGACTTCGGGAGCCGTTCAATTATACCATATAGATCAAGTTACGCCCGAAGCGCGTTCTGGATTAGAGAATATAGTTGAGGATCTAGGAAAGACGGAAAAGATAGTGGTAAAAATGGAGGATATTAAAAGAACTTACGATATTTTAAGCACTGCTACAGACCCGAAAGTGGATTTAGTCATTTTAGGTTGTCCACATTTTTCTTTGAATCAATTAAAGGAAGTGGCACTTCTATTAGAAGGGAAACGAATCAGAGACGATGTTATATTATGGATTTTCCTCCCTGCAGGATTAAAGGAGTTAGCATTAGCGCGAGGATTTGGAAAAATGATTGAGAAGGCAGGTGGGATGCTTATGATGGATACATGTCCTGCCTTAATGCAATTTAAACCTGAAAATGTGAAGATTGTTGCTAGTAATAGTGCCAAACAAATTCATTATTTTTCAGCCGAATTCCCAGAAATCAGAACATGGTTTGGATCCGTGAGAGATTGTATAAATGCTGCAATTTCGGGGAAATGGGGAGGGAATTAATTGCTTGATAAGAATGAACAAATTCCCATTTTAAAAGGGAGATGCGTTGTAAAAGGCGTTAGAACCGGGACGGCACTCGTCTTAACACGTTCAATTAGTGCCTTTGGGGGTATAGATCCTTTCACTTCGAAAATAATAGAATCAAGACATCCGCAAAAAGGCGAATCTGTAAAAAGGAAAATCCTCATTTTCCCTCATGGGAAGGGATCATCTGGCTTTTCATTATACTTTCATATGTTACGTCTGACTGGAAATGCCCCGCGAGCAATGATTATCGAGAAAATAAATTCGCTTACCGCCTTAGCGGCAGTTGTCTCAGAGATTCCCACGATAGGCGGACCTTTTGAGGAGAATAAAAATCCGATCGAAACGATCCAAACTGGAGATAAAATTCTTGTAGATGCCACCAAAGGATGTGTTTTTAGATTAGCCGAGGAATAATTAAAAAATATAGGGATTAAAAATGGCAAAGGAATCAGAATCGCGTACTTTAATTTTAAAGGGACGATGTATTGTACCCGGGGTTAAGAAAGGCATTGCATTGGTTTGTACGCGAGCATTAAGTGCAGCAGGAGGAATTGATCCCGCATCAGGTGAAATAATTGAAGCAAGACATCCACAACGAGGGGAAAATGTGAGAAAGAAGATTCTTATTTTTCCGAATGGGAAAGGTTCATCAGGTTTCTCTTTAATTTTTCATGCTTTATCCTTAACTGGGAATGCGCCAAGAGCAATGATAATTACTAGGGTGAATTCACTTACTGCGCTGGCGGCTGTCGTCGGAAATATCCCTACTATTGGAAATCCATTTGAAAATGACAAAAATCCTGTAGATTGTATTAAGACTGGGGAGAAATTGCTCGTTGATGCATCAAAAGGAATGGTTTTTAAAGTAGAAAATTAAATAAGAAGAGATTCATTCAGAATTTTTCGTCCACAGTTTTGTTTCAATGCCCATTCCTGTAGAAATGATATGATCTCGTGTAAATTTTTGATTAATTGGAAAATCTTGGTCAATATCAGTCAATATACCATCTAATGCTTCTTCAACGTCCATATCTAGATCTTCGAGTGTGATTCGTCTCCCTTCAGGATAAATCCAGTCGAATTTTTCTTCCTTATAAATAGTCTTATCTTTTAAGTTAGGGATTTGAACTCCTAAGGTCATAGCAGGATTTGGGACACCTTCATTTTCCCAGGTCCCATAGCACCCATATTTGAGCGATTCTGGGGAGATTTCCTTGATTTTTCGCCTGGCTTCGCGTTCTACATGAGTTAGATACAAATAACCACCAGTACCTAAACCAACAAGACGCATAATAAAAGAGGCTCTTGGCATTAAAGTTAGAGTTTCAACAAGAGGTGGCCATGGGACATAGCAAAATAAATATTCACCAAGTATCCGTTTCATTGAAATTCCATCATAAATTAGCCCCATTGCCTCATAACTAGAAATTTCATTAAGCGTATTTATGGCCCCAGTGCCCCAAACCATACTCAAGGTATAATTTGAGTTCGCCCATTGGGGAGTCCTCTCATTCCTTACATCTTTTAATAAATCGATAAGTTTTAATCCAGCTTTAGATAAATTTTTCTCTTTCTTTGTGATATTCCGTAATTTGTAGCCATATTTAATGTGGCGCCGGTCCAGAAGCTCATCACTCGGTCCAGCAAGCCACCAATCCACTGGCACACCATCTTCGCAATGAAGGTTCAGAACGAAAAAAATCTCTTGCGAGAGATCATTAATGCAGATGAAAGAAATGTCATTTGATTCCCCATATAGTAATTTCGCCGTTCCTTGTTGTAGATCATTCCGAATTGTGATGACAGGGGGAAAGAAGGCATAACTCATCGTCTTCGATGGGTCTGAAATTTTTCCTTCCATAACAGCCTTCGCCGTTTCGATAGATGCGTTTAACCGTATTTTAAAAATATCGTATAATACTTCATCGGAGAGATCTTGGACTAATCTTTCCAGATATTCGATGCCTAAGGCTTGATAAATTCTATAAACGTAACGCATAATCGGAATGAATCTCTTCGTGGCAGAAGTATCCGGAATTTCGCTATACGTATATGGCATGATCCTTCCCTTACAATTTTTTTTAGGAAAATTTGATTAAAGGATAAGAGCTACTAATAATTAAAATGTATTGAAGGAGAAAAATAGCAACTAAGTAAGATAAACAGCTTGGAAGAATTCGATGAACATTAAAACTTTAGAAACGCCCCCTGATAGGCTAAGGAACATTATCCGCTTTTATTTCATTATCTTGGGGGCAATTTTAGGATTTTTAGCTGGGGAAATGTTGGTTTCAGAATTTATTTTACATAGGAATCTTACTTTTTTTGAAAGTATGCTTCCTTCGAGCATATTATATGGACTACTTTTTGTCGGCACTCTTTATTACGGAAATAAAACCCAGACGTCTATTTCAGAAATGGGATTTCATTCATTATATGTTCCGCAAAGCCTTCTAATAGGATTTTTGGCGACATCAGGTTATTTAATTACAGCTGTGGCATTTCAAATGCCATTAAATTACCCAGCAATGAGTGATATTTTGCTTATTGGATGTTTTGCATTCTTGATTGGATTAACGGAGGAAACGATGTTTAGAGGGTATATTCAGACAACTTATATGAAAGAAATTACTCCAATGAAGGCGGTTCTATTTACAGGAATATTATTTGCATTGTTACATATTCCAAGTTATATTATCTCGGGAAATTACTTGAATATTCTTAGTGTTCCTTCTTTGATTTTGGTAGGGTTAATTCTGGGTCTCATACGTATCCATACAGGAAATATTTGGGGAGTAAGTTTGGTGCATACAACATGGAATTATTATCTGTTTCTATTCGCACCGGTAGTTACCATAACAGCGGATATCTCTGTTCTAATTCCTGCATTAGTGGCAAGTATGGCAATGTGGGGAACAATTGTATTAGCAATGCTCGTTGCGAAAAAGTTCATCGATCGTCCAGAACAAATTCCAACCGAATTAAAACAAGAATATTCCAATAAGATTAACGCTTTATTGAAGAAAATTTGGGATCTTCAACAGAAAATAGAATTTTCGCAAAGAAGTGGAATGCCAATGACTAGAACTCTGGCAATTTATTCTAATCGGGTCAAGATATATGAAAAATATATTGAAATATTGAAGCAATACATTCCATTAATAGCCAAATCAAATTATAAAATCATTAGACAATTAGTTCCTCTCAAATTAAAACTCATAAAAATTGAACATTTAATAGAGCTAACAAATTTTCCACCACGGATTGCATTATTGGAACATAAAAAAGGAGAGATAAGTAGACAGATTCAGGTCTTAGAATCAGCGTTAAGTGAATCCAAAATAGCTAGAGCGATGGGTAATTCAGAAAATCCGGAAAAAAATTATTTTTAATTCCTACAAACGCGTCGATATTTTTTAGAATGAATGGATTCTCTCGGTTCTGATACAATAAAGAAAAGTTTAAAGTATTATAAAAATTGAGTAAAGAAGCAAATGAGAAGATTTTTAATAGTTAAATGGATTTAAAGTAAGTAAAATATTCAATTAAAGTTTAATTTTAATTGAAACTTTTTGGAGAAAGCAATGATTCAAGGAATAGATACTATAGAATTTACTCTTTTATGTTGTATTCAAATATTTACTATAGGAATTTCCTTGATTATTTTTATTAACAGTTTTAGAAGGTATTTAAGTATTAATCCTTCAGAGTTACTACTTAGAAAATCCGTGAAATACTTTACGCTTATTTTTGTGACGGTTACAGTTGCGGGAATATTCTCATTATTTAGTAATTTTTTCTATATTTTCACGCATGATGGGATAATAGCGGGTTATATTTATGCAGTTGTTACCTCGGTAATAATTTTAAATGTATTTTGTGCATGGCAATTCATAACATATCTAATTCTTCCGGAACGTCGAATCACAAAATATCCTATTGGCATATATTGCATCATTGGGATGATTTTAATCTGGTTTTTTGCACCAACAGTTACGAATGTGCTTTACACGCCCAATCTCAAAAATAATTTTCTTTATGTCTATCTATGGAGTATTTTTACGTTTGTATGGAGTGTATTTGCTTATGAATTCATACGATATAGTATGAAGGTTTCAGAGAAGAAAGAGAAATATCGATTTCGTTGCATCGGCGCAAGTGGGATTTTTGCCGTTTTAATGTTTCCTATGGCTTTTTTTGGGCAAATCTTTTCGTGGTTGATTATCTTAAATTCGATTGTCGCTTTATACTTAGGATATAACTTCCCTAAATTTTTCCAACGAATTTTAAAAGTATAATTCGATGTCTGGGAGAATCATCGCAAGGGAACCAACCTTTTTATGCGTTCAAAACACAATCTGGCTGAGCTAAATGCAATATCACCGCCTGCACCTTCCGCACAAGTCGAATCACTGGCGATAAAGAGGTTCGATATATTAGGAACTTGGACATCAGGACGTTTATCTTGAGTTTGATGAATGTTCAATTCAACACCATCGACCATTTCAAGTATAAGGGTTCTTTTCCATTCAATTTTATTTTCAAGCTTTGGAAACATACTGAATATTTTCGCCTCGAGTAATTTTTGCTTATCTTTTATTTTTGCACGAGATCTGACATCTTCTACATTCAAAACATTGAAAAATGTCATTAATTGCTTATTTTTAGGGGCTGTAGTCGGATCTATATTAGATGTGAAAGACCCGAGGATATCTGGCTTCGCTACAAGGAACATTATTTCGTCATAAACTTTTTCTTTCAAGCCAAAATCGATCGAGATCCCTGCAGTTGGGCGAAGATTTTTAATGAGCCTTCTGTACGCAGAACTCAGTAGAGATTCATCTAAGATAGTGTGAAGATGCTGAACGGGAATAGAACTAACTACTAATTTAGAATGGATCTCTTTTTCATGTGTTCGCACTCCAATAGCTCGTCCATCTTTTACAATAATCTCTTTTACATCTTGTGCTATTTCAATCATGCCGCCGCAGTTTCGTATTTTCCAGATGAGAGCTTGATGAACTTGTCGGAACCCGCCTTTTGGATGACCAAAACCTGTTATATTTAGGTGTCTTAAATTAAGAAGAAATTCACCCAATGATGCCCGTTCGAGAAAAGGACAAACCAGCAATGTCATTGATAAAATCCGAAACAATTTATTAAGCCGTTCATCAGCTCCGATATGATCTAACCATTGTTTGATACTAATCGGAAAGAGTTTTCGAGGGTTAGAAAGAAATAATCGTCCTAAATGGCGTAAGAGTAGAGTAATATCCTTCAATTTTAAAGTATTGGCTTGAAAGAGCGAGCTAAGTTTTGGTAATTTGTGTAAGATACCCTTATCTTCTAAAAGTATCCCTTTTGAGAGAGGCATACGCTCCTTTTGAACTTCAATACCTAAAGGATGGAAAACTTGCTGATAATTTCCTCGTAAAGTATGGATCCCATAATCAACAATAAAACCATTTTTCTTCCACGTGCGAGCGCGTCCTCCTACCCATTTTTGCCGCTCTAGAACTAATGTTTTGTAGCCTGCTTGAGCTAACAAGGCAGCAGTGCATAATCCTGCTGTGCCAGCTCCAATTACAATCGCATCATATTTATGCATTAAACAATCTCCTAAAAAATCTTAAATTTAAAATTATCATTCATCACTCATTAAAATATCTCCCAATCACGATAATGTGTGATAAGGTAATTAAATACAAATCAAATTTATAAAAAAAAGGTTAGAAATGAAAAAAAGGTTAGAAATAGAGTTTTCGTTTATAAAGTACAGCAAATCCAATTATAGTACTGAGAATCAATATGAAAGAAAAGCCTGGGATTGTTGGTGTTGTTGGTATTTTGCCATAATTATAAAAGATGCTCCAAACGGCACCATCATAGCCATACCAAATGACATGAACGGAATCAGAACCATCAATACCGATTCTTGGATAAAGATCACTGTAGGGATTTGAAGTCAGCTGGACTTCGGTCGCAAAGTTATCTGCCGAGTTTCTAATGAAGATATTTTCATTGCCACCACCTATATCCTTTTCGTAGACAATAAAGACTAC
>SUPS01000040.1:0-7643 GCA_005191415.1 Candidatus Helarchaeota ASGARD archaeon Hel_GB_A | reverse complement strand
GTTAATTGGAGCGGAGTTGTAAGGAAAGTCCAACTTTGTTGTGCATAAACGTTTGTGAGTGGAGCCACGGTTGTTAAGCTCATTAAAATAAGGCACAATATGTAGGTATGTTTAGGCATTTTATTTTAGCTCCTTCTATTTGTAATTATTACTATATTGATATTAAATAAGAAGGCATCGGATGGTATTATGATTTCTCTTAGTTCATAGGACCAAGTCTGAGATAAAAATTTATGAACAAAAATTGTCTACCAATTATTAATTTAACCAATTGTTAAAATCATTCAAGTGTGATTAGTATGTTTTTTGTGAGTTTAATGAAAATTTTGCCAGGGAAGCAAGAAGAAGCGATAAAGGGATGTGAAAAATTAAAAGAGAATCCACCGGAAGGGGTTAAAGTTCATCAGCTCTTTTTTGTTTTTGGGAAATATGACCTCGTTATGGTAGCAGAAGCCGATGATGAAGCCAAATATTTAGAATTGGCAGGACGGTTTTTGGTAAATACGGCTATTGAGACATTGACCGCGATTCCCTTTGAAAAAGGGGCAAAAATCCTGAAAGAGATCTATTGGTACAAAAAAGATGAATTAATTTAATTTATTTTTTAATAGATTTAAATAGGCAAAAGCCATCTTTCGGCATGATATTAGGCATTGAAACATCCACGGGCATCTTTAAAATTTTGAAGATGGTTTTTACTGCTGAAAGACATGCGGATTTGCACGGAAGCGTTGCCAATTCATCTTCAGGTAATTCCGCCTTTAAGGTTTCATAAATTGAACATTGCCCCTCCATAACTTTAAAACTTAGTTCGTTTGCCGTCGCTGTGTAAATATTCACACCAGACATAAGATGGACGGATAAATAGGCAATTTCGATGAATCGTTGAGCTTCGTGTGGGAATAAAAGTTGGCCTGTTTTTTTAGCAGCGATTTTAATCATTTCATAGGTCCGATCTATATATTCAGGCTTTGTTCCAAGTTCATACGTTCGTGTCATCCAATTCTTTCCATATTCCTCAAAGATAGAGGGATCTTTGGTTTCAAGGAATTTCTTTGCAATGGTTTTTCCATCAAATTCTTGTTCAATTGTTTGAAAAAGGTCTTCAGAAATTCTATAATTATATTTTGGTGTTGCCATATCTTTAACTCCTATTTTAGGTACCTGTTTCGCCCTCGGATTCTGGTTTTGGGGGTTTAAATTTTATTTTAATCGCACCGGAAGGACAATTCTCAACACAAATCATACAACCAATGCATTTAGGAATCATTGGGGCAATTACCATATAATCACCTGGATTTTTATTATCGATGGGTGTCCATTTTTTCGCTACTTTTATAGGATTAGGTGCCACAATAAACACACCCTGAGGGCACAATCTAAAACAAGGAGTGGGACAAGCCATAGGTGTCTTGCATTTATCAGTAGAAATCCGAATTTTAACCTTAGGGAGAGCCGGATCTGAAAGCGTAATTGCCATTTTCTTCCCTCACCAGTCGTATTTAAGTACTTCAAAATTGCGTCGATCTACAAGTTTAATTGCATCATGTTTGCAAGCAGTTTCGCATAAGCCACAACCGAAACATTTAGTCATATCGATGTGGACTTTCTCTTGTCGCACATCGGCAGTCAGCGCACCAAACTGGCAGCGAACAATACAGGAAAAACATCCCACGCATTTTTCAGGTTCGAGAGTGGCGACCCGCTCGCCTTTTAATAATTGTTTAATACCATAATCAAGGCGCCAACTAATCGAAAGACAATCTGCATAAGAACAATTACAGAGCCCGCCAATATACGGTGCACCATTTCTGAGCCCAAAAGTCATAAGAGTATGCACTAACCCTTTTTTATTCCAGTTCTGGAGCCATTTTTTAGCTTCCTTATCGGATACGAATTCTGCCCCTGCAACATATCGAGCGGGGAGCTGTTCGTAGCGAAACATACCAATACCTAGACCTAGACACGTCATTCGAGATCTGTCACGTTCGATATAACCATATCTTTGTCTCCGACAATCACAAGCGATAAAAGCAATAGGGGAGGCTAGTTCAATCATAGTAAGGGCGTCATCTAGAGTAATTACTTGTCCGGAGTGAATATCTCGCGTTAAACGATTAATTTGTCTCACAATTTCTGGATATTTCTCTGGTTTCAGGTTTTTAGTTTCCATTGCTTGTAAAGCAAGTCCTGCAACTTGACCTTCAAGTCCAGGTCCATGTTTCCGACGATGTTCTCTATCAGCGCGAACCCGATGATACATTTCACGGGCATAAAACCTTGCCTCTTTGAACCAATATTTCCCGGTTCCATGCGCAAAGCAAAATTCACACAATTTTTCAACAACTCCTTATTCTATCAGTTATAAAATTTACACCTTTAAAGTTAAATAATTATGGATAGTTGATTAATCAATTGTCAAAGGTGAAGATATGGTTCTTGAGTGGGATGCAATTTTTCATGAAATTGCGATTGGATTTAAGCTGATTGAAATAGCCTTCATTTTGTTGTTTGCAATTTTTTTTCTACTTAAAATTGGAAAGAAAGACGAGACACGAACCCAGAAAGAAATATATTTTGGGACAGCATTTTTCTTAATTTGTTATCTTTTGAGCGATATATTCTTTCTTTTAGCATATTACGGGAATCTGTTTGAGGAGCCTTCATTTTATTACCAATCTTGGAAAATCGCTACAATTATTGGAATTATTGGAACTATTTGTTTTATTTTTACGCTTGAAAGAAATATCGATATCATAAAGCGCTTGAGAACACATTATGCTTTTACATTTGCTTCTATTGGCATTCTGCTCGCAATGATTCTTATAGACATAAAAATAAGCAGAATAATAGCCTATTTGAGTTTACCACTCGTCTTCATATTTGTGCTTTTATTCCATTTCTATATTTATTTAAAAGCTCCGAGGGAATATAAGAGAGATCTTTTTCTGTCATTCATAGGATTTTTTATTTTTCTTGTTAGTTATACACTTCCTACGGAAATCGCACAATCGATCTTACCAATACCAATGGATGTCTTACTTATCATTAGCTCAACACTTGTCATATTTGGGATTGGGATCTACACGCTTAAGATTCCTCCAAATGCCGAACTAGAATGGCACCAAAAAATAATCGCTTTACTCATCATAAATTCCCAAAATGGCATAACTTTATATGATTATTCATTTGGTCCTGCTTTAGAGGAGATGGATTTGATTGCAGGTGGTTTAATTGGGATTTCTTCGATAATTCAAGAGATGACGAAAAGCGAGACCAAATTAAAAATAATACAACAAGAACAAGCAGTGATTCTTTTAGAACACGGAGTTTTTGTGACTATAGCACTAATTTCACGAGAAGATCTTCAAATTCTGCGAAAAAAATTAAACGAGTTAATTATGAAATTCGAGGTACTATTTAAAGCCCAATTAGTAAATTGGACGGGCAATATTGAGATATTTCAACCAGCTAAAGCATTAGTGGAGGAAACTTTTGAAATTACAAAATTTTTTACAGCTGATTATCTATCGACGGGACTATAATCCATAAAATGGAGGTTAATGGGATGATTATTGGTCATTTATTCGAAGAGTTTGAATTTTCCACGAGCCAATCAAAGTAGAATTTCCTTTTATAGTTCTAATTTCGTTGTAATTGAGATTGATTTCTTTAAGGGGAACTTTAAGGAGGGGGCCTTGAAATTTCAGATTTAATTCATTTTCGCTGGGATTGAATAGACGTAGATACGATTGATTTTTCCGTCTCCATAAATTTATAAGGATAAGCGGGGCAGAAATGGAAAGAAAAGAATTTGAATATTCTTTAAATGCGTTATTTTTATTCAGTTTGATTCCAACTAATCTAAATTGGAATGAAACAGCTGTATTAAGAGCTAAGGAAGGATCGTCTCCTTGGGTGATGGAAATGGCAAATTCAAATCTGCCTCGTCCCATTAGAAGATTTCGAATGGTGAAATTATCTCGATTAATTAGAAAATATTGGCTATTTTTTATCATAAAAAGAATTCCATTTGATTTTCCCCTTAGCCAAAGGAAATCTAATGTTTGTATATGAGTTCGTTTCGTTTCTTCAATACCAAAAGGATAATTAATAAAGGAATGAGAAATATTAAAGGAGGGAATTAATACAAGTTCTTTTAACAAATTAGAATGTAAAGTGAGTTCAAGCCGATTGATATCATTATATTGAATAATTTCAAGGGTAAAACTCTGGTTTTTGATTTTACCCATAATTAAATATCGTTCTTCAATCGAATCCTTATAATAATCTTTTATAGACAATAAATATGGAGATTCTGATGTAAATTTGAGTTTAAAAACTTCTTTTTGTGCATAAACTACTTTTATAGTCTTTTTATCATCTAAGATGGAAATTTTAAAATGAAAATTACTTTTTTCGGATGCTATCGTTTTCTTTTGGACAAATGAATAAATTTTATAGCAGAGTGGAGGTAATTCTGCTATAAATTTTAATTTTGAATTGCGACATTGGAAATTAAGGTTCTTTTCACCATGAATTAAGCTCATTCCAGTTATTTTTTCTGAAAATAGGGGAATTGAAATAATGTCTTTTCGATATGTAATGGTTGGATTAAATACTAATATATTTATTGGATTTTTACCCTTTGGAACCTTTGTATTGATGGGAGTAGCCAATTTCTCTAATGCAATCGTGATGAACTCATTACATTTCTCTTGGATTTTTTTTAAAAGTTGTAGTGATAAGTCAGAAATTGAAATATTAGCCAGTTCTAATTTTAATTGTTGGTATTCTTCTTTATTGAGTTGTTGGGCGGAGTAATCACCTGTTCGTATATAAGGGACAGCATAATTGTCATGGGCTTGAGTTAGCAATAGTTTAGCCCATAATTCATCTAAAAGAGAATCTTCAGATTTTTCAGCATATAATCCCAGAATACAATTTAAAATTTCTGCATATATTAAAAGAGTTTCACAATTTTTATTCTGTAAAAAGAGTTCGTTTCGTATAAATACATATTGTCCGAGGAAAAAAGAATCTCGTTTAAATTTAAAAGTCCCATCCTTTTCGGTCAAATGAAAGAAATCTGATACGCGGATAAACTTACCAAAAATCTCTGAGAAGCGTGAGATTTTCCAAACTTCTTCCTGACACGGAAGATGCATAATAAAGTCTTCAATAGAAGAATAAACAAGATATTTTACGAAAGGGCGTGCTACGGCTTGAAACAATAAATTGGGGATTTCTTTGAAAAAGGTGCCATGCCAATATTCGCCATTGAAGATACCAATTTGATCTGTTATTGTTTCAATTGGGCTATTGTCAAGACCAACCCAATCAATATGACCTGAATGAGTAGTTGGGCACATTCCTAATAATCTAGTCCTGAGCGAGCCATATTTAATGTCAAAGCCTTTTAAAATCTGTGGAATTTGAGGATGAAGCGAACATTCAGAACTATAGTAAATTTGGCATGATAAACCTAATTGTTTTAATATATTTAACCCATATTCAAATTGTTTTATGTTAGATTCAGGGCCGATGAGTAAATTATAAGGTTGAGAATAAGTAGGATTTATGATTTCGAATTTACCAAGTTTAAATAGTCGGAGAAATTCAGACATTTCTTTTGGAAATCTAATTTTTAACCATTCCAGGCAACACATTGCTATTTCAATGCTATAGGGCATATTAGTTTCAATGGCGAATTGCATTTTTTCCAATAAACGGGTAATTGCAAATTTTGGAGAATCAAATTCACAGAAGCCAATTCCATCAATTATAATGCCTCCATGACCACCAACAATAAAAAATATTTTAGGATAAATTTCTCGTTGGCAAATGGATTTTAATTTTCTTAAAACTTTTTTAAATGAAAGAATCATCAGCTTCTGGTCTGAATCTATTTTTTCAAGCTCAGATGCAATTCTTTGATAGTTAATTTTTTGTTTTCTGAGCGGATTTTTGTCAGTGAATATTTTAACGAGCTGAATTATCTTCTTAAGAGCTATAATATCTTCCTTGGTAACTATATCAGTCGTTCGGCTCAATTTTTGGACCATTTCATAAAATTAATTGTGATGAAACAATATGTATCTGGTATAACTACATATATATCTTCAATTTAAGCAAAATCACATATAAATAAGCAAAATCACATATAAAGAAATTTAGAAAGCGTGAGGCAGATGCCAGAATTAAAATTACCAAGAATTGGTTTCGGAACATGGAAATTAAAACCTAAGGACTGTGTCAAATCGGTCATAAAAGCCATCGAAATTGGATATCGGCACATAGATACAGCTCAAATGTATCGAAATGAACATGCAGTAGGAGAGGCAATTTCACAAGAAACAATTGATCGCAAAGAATTGATCATTGCAACTAAATTAGCGATCTGGAGATTGCGTCCAGGGTCTGTACTAAGCAGCACGAAGAAAAGTCTTCAGAGATTAAAACTAGAGTATGTAGATATTCTGTATGTTCACTGGCCTGCGCCAATATTTTATCGTCCTAAAAAGACATTGAAAGCGATGAGCCAACTGGTTGATGAGGGAAAAGTCAAATATATCGCTGTTTCTAACTTCACGCCTAAACTTCTTGATGAAGCTCTCGCCGTTTGCGAAAAACCAATCGTTGCGAATCAAGTAGAACATCATCCATGGTTACAGCAAAGAGAAATGCGAGAATATTTGCAACAACATGATATGTATTTAATTGCATATTCTCCACTTGCCAGAGGAAACGTAAAAAAAATACCAGAGCTAAAACAAATTGCAGAAAACCATAAATGTAGCGAAGCCCAGGTCTCACTCGCCTGGATTATGCATCATGGAGCAATTCCAATTCCTAAAGCAACGGGAGAGGACCATATCCGAGATAATTTCGAATCTCTTAACTTGCAGCTAGATGAAGAAGATATTAACCTCATTGATTCCATAAAAACTCAAAAAAGGTTAGTTAATCCACCAATTATTAGACCAAAATGGTAAAGAAATTATTATAAATTCTGAACAGGCATTTGGATACTACAAGGAAAAATACCTACCTTAGGAGAACGCCCATAGATTTCTTCGAGTTCTTTAATCATGTTGCTAAAATTGGTATGGAAAATGGTAGTAGGAGGATAAAAATGGAGGATGTCAGTTCGGTTGACGTTAGGGGAGAAGATTCCAAATTTATTTCTTTTTAATAAAGTATTTACGGTTAAATTCCATAAAGCCTTGTTGTTACTGTATAATTTACTCCCAGTTTCTGCTAGTAACGAATGAAATCCCCTCCCTTCTGTAGCGGCAGTAAGAAAAATAAGCGCGCCCTTTCGATTAATCAATTTTTTTGTATTAAAGAAGATATTAAATCCCTTTGGAGACTGCGAAAGTTCAGTATCTTCAGGATATAAATTGAAAAAGCAGATGTCAAGATTTGGTTTTGAAGGAATTACCGTCAAGTACACTTCTTTGGCAAATTTAACGGCTTCTCGGTGAGCTTTGATATAATGTCCAGCGAATATTCCTGCAATTCCTCGTTTCATGGTAGAAACTAGGTTTATACTGAAATCAAGCCCTATTTTTTCGCAAACATCCTCAATATCTTTTCGTAGATCAGTAATAAACCCGAGACCGATTCCGATTCCTTTAATC
>SUPS01000276.1:3442-4701 GCA_005191415.1 Candidatus Helarchaeota ASGARD archaeon Hel_GB_A | reverse complement strand
GAGATTGTGCTCGAAAAGCAAATACCTGTACATCTTATGATCATGATATAAACCTTATAAGACGGCGCCATTTAGAGTTAGTTGATTCTCTTTTAGAAGAACCGTATAAGACAAAAGTCAAACAATTTCTTTCCGATAAATTTACTCAATTACAAGAAATCTTAGAAGATATTGAAGAATATGGTCTCTCGGATAACAAACTAGATATTGTTCTTTCATTCGGAGAAATTCTATCAGGATATATTCTTAATCAATTTTTACTATCAAATAATATCGAATCCGAATATATTCTTGGGGATAAATTTTTAATTACAGATAGCCGTTATAACAATGCGCTTCCTATTATGAATATGGCAGTTCGAAAAGTGCGAACTCTCTTCACGCCTCTACTACAACTAGGGCATTTACCAATTTGTACCGGTTTCATTGGGCGAAACAAGGAGGGACACTTAACCACTTTAGGGGCAGGGGGAACTGAGTTTACAGCCGCTTTAATCGCATATTGCTTAAAAGATGAAGAACACGCAACAAGAGTAATCTTTTGGAAAAATACAGATGGTATTCTTAACTGTGATCCACAAATTGTCCCCTCTACACAAACCATTAAACAGTTATCCTATGAAGAAGCAAAGGAAATTGCAATAGGGACGAAAGTATTACATCCAAAATGCATTGGACATCTCCAAAACCGAGAAATCCCCCTTGAAATCCGTAATGCAAATAATCTTGCAAGTACTAATTTCACATTAATCCAAAAAGAATCAATTTATCAAGATAAGATAATTGGGATAACCTATCGTGATGAAGTAGCAATGGTTTCGGCAATTAGTGAGAGTACCGTTGAAATTCCAGGAGTACTGGCGCAAATTTTTAATATTATGGGGCAGAATGAAATAAATATCAGTATGGTCAGCCAGACATCTTCTGAAATTAGTACTATGTTTGTGGTAAATGCATCTGATGGAAATGATGCGAAAGAATTTCTTATGGGTTCTGAATTTTTTAAAGATTGGTTTGAAATTCGTGTCGAATATGTGAGTATGATCTCTCTAATCGGCGGTGGCGTAAATAATCCACGAAATCTTCAGAAAATCTTCACTGCTCTCGCTAAGCATAACATTAAAATTTTGGCTCTCTCCCAAGCAAATGATGGCTTAAATATTACATTACTCGTACAAAAAGCTGATTTAATCAAAGGTATTCAAGCGCTTCATAAAGAATTTGAATTAGATAAGGATTAGACTTTCTTAATTCTTAAT
>SUPS01000276.1:2055-3432 GCA_005191415.1 Candidatus Helarchaeota ASGARD archaeon Hel_GB_A | reverse complement strand
ATTCTTAATTATTTATTTCCATTAATTATAAAAATAAAATTTTTAAAATTCTCTAATTTATTTCTTCCAAATCCCTTGAACATCCTAGTTTTTTTTCTTGAATTTCTTCAAAATGTAGTCAGCTGTTGTTTTATTGAATTGCACTAAACTTCACAAGATGTGATTAATTTCGAAATATTTAAATATCACAATTTGTTACCTTAAAGTGATTAACTTCACAAAATGTGACTAATTTCACATTGTTGTAAATTGGTATTATAACAGGTTAAAAAGAAAGAAAGGACGTGTTTAAGATGTTACGAATGGATAAATTTACAATTAAGGTTCAAGAAGCATTACTAGAAGCAAAATCACTTGCTGAGAGGAATCATCATCAACAAATTGAACCTTCACACTTATTAATTGCTCTCTTAAATCAGCAAGATGGAATCACGATTCCTATTTTCCAAAAACTTGGTGTTGATCCAAATATTCTTTTAAATGAGCTTCATAAGGAACTGGATCGCATTCCTAAAGTTACGGGATATGAAGAAACTTATCTTTCATCCTCACTAAAGAATATTTTTGAAAAAGCTTGGGCAGAAGCTGAGAAATTAAGAGATGAATATTTAAGCGTTGAACATATTTTATTAGCACTTGCAGATACACCCCATGACCCGACAGGACGCATTTTACAACGATATGGGGTAACAATCGATAGTTTACGACGTGCTTTATTAGATATACGTGGAAGTGCAACAGTTACTGATCAGAATCCAGAAGCTAAATATCAGGCTTTGGAAAAATATGCACGCGATCTCACTGAAATGGCACGACGTGATAAATTAGACCCTGTCATTGGCCGGGATACTGAGATACGCCGGGTTATGCATGTGCTTTCAAGGCGAACTAAAAATAATCCTGTTTTAATTGGCGAAGCAGGCGTAGGAAAAACGGCTATTGTTGAAGGGTTAGCGCAACGTATTGCGAAAGGGGATGTTCCTGAAAATCTTAAAAATAAACGAGTTGTTGCACTTGATCTTGGTGCGCTCATCGCAGGAACAAAATATCGAGGCGAATTTGAAGACCGCATGAAGGCTGTTCTCCGCGAAATAAAGCAGTCTGATGACATTATTCTTTTTATTGACGAGTTACATACACTTGTAGGTGCAGGAGCTGCAGAAGGTGCTGTGGATGCATCAAACATGCTGAAACCAGCTCTTGCGCGTGGAGAACTCCACTGTATCGGCGCAACCACCTTAAATGAGTATCGTAAATACATCGAAAAAGATGCTGCACTGACTCGACGCTTCCAGCCTATACTGGTTGAGGAACCTTCTGTAGAAGATACGATCTCCATTCTTCGTGGATTAAAGGAAAAATATGAAATTCATCACG
>SUPS01000276.1:0-1272 GCA_005191415.1 Candidatus Helarchaeota ASGARD archaeon Hel_GB_A | reverse complement strand
AATTTCTATTCGATGATGAGCGTGCTATGGTCCGAATTGATATGAGCGAATTCCAAGAAAGACATACCGTTTCCCGACTAATAGGAGCCCCGCCTGGATATGTCGGATATGAAGAAGGTGGGTACTTAACAGAAGCAGTTCGCCGAAGACCCTATTCCGTAGTTCTTCTCGATGAAATCGAAAAAGCCCATCCACAAGTCCTAAATATCCTCCTCCAAATTCTGGATGATGGACGTCTAACGGATGGACATGGGCGGACAGTTGATTTTAAAAACACAATTATCATAATGACCTCCAACATAGGAAGTCGCTATATTCTCGAATCAAGAGGGAAGGACATCGCAGAAGTGGAACAAAAGGTAATGAATGAATTGAATCGTTACTTCCCACCAGAATTTCTCAATCGTATCGATGATATCGTGGTCTTTAATTTCTTAACAGAAGAGATGATCAAGAAAATCGTAGATATTAAACTGAAAAAACTCGAGAAACAACTAGAAGAAAAACAAATTTCAATCGAAGTAACAAATGAAGCGAAAGAATTTCTTGCAAAGAAAGGTTATGATCCTGTCTATGGCGCAAGACCACTGGTACGCGCTATTCAACGATACATACTTAATCCACTCTCCGTAGAATTCATCGAAGGGAAGTTCGAGCCAGGCGACACTATCAAAATCTCCGTAAGGGATTCAGAACATCTACAATTTACCAAAGTCTCATCATAGGATTTTTGATACTTTTCCTTACCTCCTACATTTTTTACATCCTACCTTTTCTATTAATATTAAACACTACAAAACTATTATGAATCTATAGAAAATTATGGAAGAATAGCAAATCTTTCTCAAAATGAGTTATGGTTTTTTAAAAAATTAGGAGAATTAATGAAATGACATCACTATCTATCCGTACTGAAAAAGAAATTATTGAGGAATTAGATAAACTGGCAAAACTCCAAAATGTTGACAGAACGACAATTGTGAGGAAAATTCTAAAGAGAGGTATTGAAGAAGAAAAGTTAGAATTAGGAATTGCACTCTATCTTAAAGGAGAGAGTATTGGAAGAGTAGTTGATATTTCAGGGTGTAATATTTGGACTCTTTTAGATGAATTAAAAAAGAGAGGAATTACCAAACGCTTTGATTTCAATGATGAAAAGGAAATTATTCTTGCTACAATTGCAAAAGATAATCCTGCTCTTCAAAAGAAGGTCAAAGAATTATTTTAATTTCTTTAAGGTTTTATTTTTATTTATTATTACATCATATTCTT
>SUPS01000275.1 GCA_005191415.1 Candidatus Helarchaeota ASGARD archaeon Hel_GB_A | reverse complement strand
GGATAATAAAGTTGATAATAGAAAGAAGATAGAAAAAGAAGATGAATATATTTTAAATTTTGAAGTTTTTATTGGTTTTATGTTTCTATTGGAGAATTTGACAGAGAAAAAAGAAAATTTAAAGATATTTTTCGAGCCCTAATTCTTTCAATTTCTGAGAAGTAGGAATTCCTGTTTGTATATCCCAACCACGTTCATCGTAATAGTCGTCGAGAAGTTGAGTAGCAATTTCGGGCGTGATTTGGATCCCTCCATAGAAGTCTTGGAAATTGAGTTTCATTTCACCGAATTGCATTGGTTTGAACCATTGTGCTGGAAATTTATCATCTTTTCGTGAGAAGCCTTCCCGGACATTTAGGATTTTGAGCAAATTCCAGGTGCGTTCAGCTGCTAGCCGTAAATCAGCAGGTTGTAAATCGAATCCCGTTACTGCATTATAAAAAGCCGTGACCGATTCAAGTCCCCAAAAACGATTCATTTGGGCGCGGGCACATAGTCCTTGAGATGTCAATACGGTATACCAATCTTCAGCATATCGGGTCAATCGTCCGACATTTATCCCCATTTCTTTTCGAGGAGGGGAGAATATCCTTTTGAATGCTGATTCTGGGATTCCCATTCTGTAGAAATGAGGTGTAAACATATCAAGTGGTCGTCCAGGTGAAAGATAGGTGGGTGAGCCCCCAGAGGCAACATGTGCGCCTTTCGGATTGACGACTTGTTCAAACTCCATAGTACCCAGCCTAAGCATTCGCGGGTCAAAAACTTGTTCCAAACCTTTAATTACCACCATATCTTTCTCAAAATCTTCGTAAACTTCTAGTATTCTCTTCCAACCATCTGCAAGAAGATTTCCGAAACCCTCCCTTTTGGTTATCATCTCAATTACTTTTATAAATGTATTAAAATCGCGTTTCCATTCGATACCACTCATTTCTTGAGTAAGTATTCCGCGATTATAAAGTTCAGAACAGAAATCAATCAGAGCCGGGACTGTAATAGAATCTAATCCGTAACGACTCATCTCATCAAAAGCCTTAACTGCTTCATTGTAGGTATTGATATTTTTCGATAAGAAAAGGGAAAATGGATTTATCACCGATGATGTATAATTGGTTAAACCAGAATACTCACCTTCCTTAATTTCCAGAAGATCTTTATCACCTATTGGGCACGATGGGCATGCAAAACGATATTTTTTCAATTTTTTTAGATAAGTTCGTTCGTTACATTGTTTTGCTTTTTTTCGTTCGCCTCTAGCTCCAAGCATTGCGGCGAGGGGGGTATTCCGTAGCATTCCAAGTTTTATCCAATTATCTCGATGTTTATAATTCCGAATCCGTTCCAAAAGTTTCTCATATAGTTTCATAAATTCGGTAGGGTTAGCGATATCAATCCCCTTAGTCCCTTTAGTCACGATTGCTTTCAAATTTTTAAACCCCATGATAGCACCTAATCCACCTCTCCCAAATGTGGACGTCTTATCGACAAGAGCCAGAGAAAATAATACTAGATTTTCACCGGCTTGTCCAATAGCAATGACCCCACAATCACCGTACTGTGCTCGTAAGGAATCTGTAGTTTGATTTATATCGCGACCCCACAATTTCTCTGCGGAACAGAGTTCAATATCATCATCGTAGATTTTGAGATAGACAGGATGGTCTGCTTTTCCTGTAATTACCACATGATCAAATCCAGCTTGTTTCAAATGATAACCGAAACTCATACTTCCACAAGAATTAGCAATTGCACCCGTTGCGGGAAATTTAGATATTCCTATAATGCGAGAAGAACCTGGAGTAATCGTCCCTATTAAGGGGCCAGCGCCAATGATAATTACATTTTCCGGGGAAAGAGGATCTGTTTTGGGTTTAATAAGGTCGGCAGCTAGTTTGCAATTCATCCCTATTCCCCCTATAAATGTGCGGAGATCCGCAACATTTTCTTTTTCTACCGAAATTTTGCCGGATGTCAAATTTATTGTAAGAATATTCCCTGTATATCCGTTCCAATCCATTATTGCCCGCCCTCCATTAGTTCTAAAGCTCCGTAAAGACAATGATTCACGCATTTAAGACAGTGAGTGCAGGAATCTCGAAAAGAAATTACCGGTGGAATCTTATGGGTGACGACTTGAATATGAGCTTTTTCAGGGATAAATTTCTTAAAATATGTAAAAGAACAGATAAATTGACAAATTCGGCATCCAGTACAATTTTCTTCATGTAAAATAATTTTGGATGTATCTTCTCCTGGCAAATAAATCCTCTCGATACAATTTTCTGAAATTCTATTGTTAATATTTTATTGTCAGTTATAACTAAAATTTTAATTGTGTAATAAAGAATTCAATACTTCCAATTGATAAAGTTCTTTGCGATTTAATGGCAAAAGTAAGAAGGGGCAACCTTTCCGTCGACCATTCACGCGCGCTTTTTTGAATGGTTTCATTCGGATAGGGGAAATTAAGGAGCTATTTGTAAGAACGGTACTGCTGGACAATAGGATGATTTTCGCCGTAGTGTTGGATTAGTCCTTCGAGGAATTGTTCAGTACTGAGTCGCTGTCCGTATTCGTTTCATCAGCAACCAGCGTCGGGGTTGAGTTTGATTTCGGCCCCGGGGGGAAGGTTTAGGGTAGGATCATCGCGTAAGGGGAGCCATGTCTTATCAGGGGCGCGAGCCTCTACCCCGACATCTACGAAGAAATTCCAGGACTTAACATCCCAGACAAATTGAAGTAAGCTTGAGAGATTTTCGACGGGGAAATCCCCTTTACAGAGCTGATGAAAAATGCGATCCGCTGCAGCAATCGCCTGTATGATATCGGCATTGTCATCGACTGTAACAGTGATAGGATCTTCAGTTACTTTGAAAATATCTGGATGGAGCACAGAGATAGTAATTTGCTTCATACAAATAAAAGAAAAATAACAATGTTATTAAATATTACGCGCCTTCTTTTAGCTTATGATTCTCATACCAGATGCGTTGTTTTGCTAGTTTTTCTTGATCTTCTGGAGAAATAGAGGCGCCCAAGGCATGGATTCTCACGAACCGGAGAATTGCATCTCTAGTAATAGTTCCAAGGAAATTTAAAGTTTCTGGCTCAACAATTGGGAGTAATTCAAGATTTGTTTTCTTCATCTTATCAAGTGCGGTAGCCAATTTATCAGAAGGAACAACGTAGACCACATCTTTATGCATAATAGTTTCAGCCGTTTCTTTGAATTTATTCTCAATAATAGCTTTTTTTACCTCATTAAAATCAACAATTCCGATGAGCTTATTGTCTTCAGATACCACAGGGAAATCCATCTGATGGAACTTCTCAATGAATCCGAGAATCGTGAGCACAGGTGTGCCAGGGTGGAGACGCACGAATTTTTTGGTAGGTAGGTCTTTGATGGTGACCTCATTAAAGATATTATGATAATATTCATCTAAATAAATTCCTAAATCATATTCTAAGTGAATTTGCCATGAACTTTCTTTCGAGATAAGTTCAGGAAGTAATTTCTCTGCGGATGTTCTAGTTAAAATAGGAATTATTATAGAAGAGACAATTATTAAAGTAATTAGTAGGGTAAATAATTCAGGAGTTGCGGTGAAAAATCCTGCTTCATTCCCTAATTCAGCGGCAGCCAGTCCAACTGAAAGACTAGGAATCATAATCAATCCAGTAACCAGACCAGTTTTCCAATTAAATCCGATTAATTTTGAACCGAAAATGCTGGACCCAATTTTTACAAGAAAAAGGATGATAATGAAAGTACCCAACATCATTATAAATCCTGGATCGGAAAAATAACTCATATCAGTTTTCATACCTAACACAAAGAAGAAGATGGGAATGAAGAATCCGTAACCGATCGAGCCGATTTTTTCTTTAATCTGCATGGCACTTTTACTTTGTCCCATTATCATTCCAGCAAGGAATGCCCCTATAATTTCTTCAATTTCAAGAACCACGCCGGTCAGTACTGCGAGAAGCATAATTACCGCAAAAGTGATTCGGATTTCCCATTCTAACGCCTTCACTTCAATGGTTTTACTTTCAACATATTTCCAGAAAGGCCCAACAAAAAAAATTATTACTAAAAAAGCAGATAGAATGATAACTATCACGATAATAAATTGTAAAACATTTATTTCACCTACTGAGGCAAAATCAATTAAAGAAATTATTAAAATACAGATTATATCCAATGCCATTGTTGCTGCTATAAGAATTTGCCCTAATCGCTTCTCTGAAAAACCTAATTCTTTAATGAGAGGAAACACAACTCCAATTGAAGCACCTGCAAAAACAATTCCAATTAAAAATGATGCCGCAATTTCAAGATGAAAAGCAAATCCTACGCAGACACCCGCAAGAAAAGTGATAATAAAAATAGAAAGTAACAATACTAAAGATTTTTTGAAATATTTTTTCAAAAAATGAATATTCAATTCAAGTCCAGCTAGAAACATAAGGAGAATAAAGCCAAAATCTGCTAAGAATTGAAGCCAATTGAGGTCTTCAATAGGACTTAATAAAGGGAAAACCCCATGAGCTCCTAAAAGCATTCCAATTAATAATTCAACCGAAATTGCAGAAACCCTCACTTTCTCTCCAAGGAAAAGAAAAAGCGTAATTGAACCGATAATTATTGATAACGTCAATAATTCACTCATTTCGATCGACTAAATTCTTCGAATTAAGCAGG
>SUPS01000039.1 GCA_005191415.1 Candidatus Helarchaeota ASGARD archaeon Hel_GB_A | reverse complement strand
TGAATGACTTTAGGGAATCGTTCAGCAACCTCACCAGTAACAAAGAAAGTCGCGGGAATTTTATACTTCCGTAATAGACGTAAAATTTTTGGTAACCCTAATCGGATTCCCTCGAACAAGTCTGAACTGCAATCATTTTCAATGTCGAATGTTAGAACAATTCGTCGGCTGCCCACAGATTTCTCACGATTACTTTTTGTTCTGAATTCTAAGATATCTCTGTATGATGATTTAAAAATAATCTCCCTTGATCTTCAAGTAGTGAGTGAAAATGACATCTGAGAAAGAAATGGTAATTGTATCGGAAACGCATTGGGATCGAGAGTGGTATCTGCCATTTCAAGAATTCCTGGCAAAATTAGTAATTTTAGTTGATAAGTTATTAACCATTTTGAAAAATAATCCTAAATTCACGAATTTTACTTTTGATGGGCAAACAATCGTCATAGAGGATTATTTAGAAGTAAAACCTGAAAATAAAGCGCTTCTTCGGGAGTATATTACAGAGAAACGCATTTCTGTAGGTCCATGGTACGTTCTTCCGGATGAATTTTTAGTTTCAGGGGAAGCACTTATTCGCAATTTGATGTTGGGGCATAAAATAGCCCGATCTTTCGGTCGAGTAATGCGAGCGGGCTACATTCCCGATCCTTTTGGGCATATTGCGCAATTACCTCAAATACTCCAGGGGTTTGACATCGATTCAGTCATTTTCATGAGGGGAATGGATGATTCAGAAGAGAAATTAGGTTTGAATCTTGAATTCAATTGGTACGCGCCTGGGCGGGTGGCATCGGTTCTCGCAATTCATCTTAGGTACGGCTATGGCTCAGTAGCTGAATTGCCCACTCAAAAAACTGGTAAGGTCTTCAAGGCCGCATTGATGAGAATTCGTAAGCTGCAAAGAAAAATGCTTCAGAAATCTGCAACTACAATTTTACTATTGAATAACGGAAGTGATCATAATGAGGTCCAAGCAGAACTTCCAGAAATAATAGAGGATTGGAATAATACTCCAGAACTAAATGAATATAAACTAGTTCAAAATGATTTTGAATATTATATCAATAAACTAAAGCAGCAAAATTTAAATTTAAAGGATTATGAGGGGGAGCTTCGCGGATCGCGTTATCATCCAATTCTTTCAGGAGTATTCTCAGCGCGTATGTGGATTAAACAGCTGAATACGGAGTGTCAATTTTTATATGAAAGTTGGGCTGAGCCATTCGCGACATTTGCTTGGCTTTTAGGACAACCTTATCCTCAGAATTATCTCTGGACTGGATGGAAATGGTTATTACGCAATCATCCCCATGATAGCATTTGTGGATGTTCTATTGATGAAGTCCATCAAGATATGCAAATCCGCTTCCGATGGGCAAAACAGATTGCGCAAGAAATCACAAAAGATGCCATGTATGCGATTTTCAATCGAATTCAATTGCAAGCTTCCGAACAGGGTTCAATTCCGTTTATAGTATTTAACTCACTTCCATGGGCACGAACAGACATAGCTTATATCGATATCACCGTGCCTCAGAAACCGACCGAAGAATACACATTTCATTATAGATTATTTGATAGCTCAAATCGTAGCATTCCGTTTCAAATTAAGCAAATAGAAGAATCACCACGTATTACCGTTCCAAATGCTAAGACATATCGAGTTTCTTTTCTCACAGAGGAACTCCCTGCTTGTGGATATGAAGTATATCGTTTTATTCCCTATGAAGAATTCCCAACAATGGAACCATCAACATCTCAAAATAGCATTGAGAACGAGTTTTATAAAGTGGCAATTCATAAAAACGGTACTTTTTCAATACTGGATAAAGAACTCCAAAAACTTTATGATAATTTGGGGATTATTGAAGACAGAGGCGATTGGGGTGATGAATATGATTATTCTCCTCCTGTCGATCCAAATTCTGATTTAGAAATTACTAATAAGGACATAGATGCTATAATTTCGGTGGTAGAACAAGGGCCTGTAAAATCGACCGTTCAAATCAAATATCATCTTTCTGTTCCAGCATCTTTATCTCCGGATCGGTCTAAAAGAAGTAAGCATTTTGTTAGCTTACCAATTGTCACATATATAACTTTGTATTCGGGTATTAAGCGAATAGATCTGAAAATTGAAGTGGATAATCAAGCTAAAGACCATCGTCTCCGGATTCTTTTCCCCACAGGAATAATATCGGAGAAGGTGTATGTCGATGGGCATTTTATGGTCGTTGATCGACCAGTTAAATTACCCGAGGGGTTAAAATGGAAACAACCACCATCTAAAACGAATCATCAACAGAAATTCATTAGCATAGAGGATGAAAATGGTGGTATTACAATTATTAACAGAGGATTACCGGAATATGAAGCAATTAAAGAGTCGGATGGCACTATTACGATTGCGATAACGTTATTACGTTGCATTGGATGGCTTGCATTGCCATATTTGGTAACGAGGAAAGAAATCGCAGGTCCATCATTTTCTACACCAGAAGCCCAATGTATAGGGAAACATATTTTTGAATTGGCAATTGTAACACATAAAGAAGGTTATCTAAAGGCTGGATCTTTTAAAAAAGCTTTTGAATTTAATATACCTCTGAGAGCATTCAACCCTGCAGTTATGCGAACTGCACTTCGCATTCCAGATCATATATTCTTTAGGGGGTTGCCCCTTCTCCTTCCAGCGGACTACTTCAGCGAAAAATATCTTCCAGAAAAGCTCAGTTTCTTGAAAATCGAGCCAGCATATTTAGTGCTCAGTGCTTGTAAAAAAGCAGAGCAAGATGAGGCATTCATTTTACGAATTTACAATCTGGCTTCAACCTCTAGCAAGGGGAAGGTTATGCTCTTTCGAGAAATCCAGGATGTAGAGATTGTTAATTTAGATGAGCAAAAAATCCAAGATCCTCATATTACAAATCTTCAGTTCAATAAAAATCAACTTACATTTCAAATCAGTGGATTTAAAATTGGGACTTTCAAAATCAAGTTAAAGTAAAATTTAGACAAATCTTGTATTTCGTCCAATGCCATAAGAGATAATATGAGCCTTAGTTACTTTCTCATTCGTCTCATGAGTAACATTCAAAAGTACCCCTTTAATGAAGGTATCAAAATCGATCTCTAAGTCTTCTAATTTGATGAAATCCTGAGGATTTGGATAATGCCAATCAAAATTTTCCGTTTCATAAGTCTTTTTGTCTTTTAAATTTGGTAATTGGCACTCTAGTGTTTGAGCAGGAGGGGGGATGCCATTTTTTTCAATATGCTCTTTTAAAACATCATGATATAATTCGGGAAAATTCTCCTGGAGCCAGTTTGTCATAATATCTTCCATTCCTTGAAGATATAATTGATGTCCTGTCATTAATCCACAAATTCGAGAGGTCCATTGCTGACGCGACATCATAAAAAGCGTATGGACAAAGCTGGGCCATGGAACATAACAAAACCAGTAGTCAGGGAGACCATACGCACGTTTAGCATTCACCCCATCCCACAAGTTTGCAAAACCTTCCCATGATGACCGGATGAGTAATTGATTCGCCATTCCAGATCCCCAAACCATGCTGATGTGATAGGCAGATGCATTCCATTGAGGAGTTCGTTCATTCCGGACATCTTTTAGTATTTGAATAGCACGTTGCCCGCATTCGGTCAAATTTTTAACTTTAGAAGGTAATTCCTTTAATTTATAGCCTAATTTGAGATGGCGCCGCTCAAGCAATTCATCATCAGTCTTTACCATCCACCAATCAACGGGAATGCCCTCCTCCTCATGTCCATTTAAAATAAAGAAAATTTCACCATCCCTATTATCATCCATTACAATAAAAGTCAGATCAACGCTATTCCCATATAATAATTTCATACTACCTTGTGTCAAGTCACCTCGTTGAGAAGAGACCGGAGGAAAAATCATGTAACTTATGATTTTATCACCTTCCAATTTGCCATCCATAACCGCCTGTGTTGTGGCGATAGTCTCACTCAATCGTTCTTTTAAGACAGGATATTCCATTTCAACACTTGCATCTTGCATTTTACGCAGATAATCATATCCCAGCTTTGAGTAAATGCGAACTAAATGCTGTCCTAAGGGATAATATGGTTTTGTTCTGAAGTCTGGTAGCTCCCCATAACTGTATGGCAAAGTTTTTCCACCTTATACTTATTAAAATGAAATACTAACCTAGAATTTGGTTATTTCAACATATATTTATAATTTCAAAGTATATTTATTAGAACTGGAATTATAAATAAATTTGGTGATGGCTTGAAACAACTAAATTATAGAATTTTATTGCGAAAGGAACCTGAAGGAGGATATACTGTTATAGTTCCAAGTCTTCCAGGATGCGTTACTTACGGAGACAATATTGAAGAAGCTATTCAGATGGCGAAAGAAGCAATTGAATTATACCTTGAAAGTTTGCAAGCTCATGGAGAAGAAATTCCTACAGAAAAGGATATGCTGGAATATACATTAGTAGTGAATATTGATGTCTAAACTGCCTGTATTAAATGCCAAGAAGATTATAAAAATTCTAATAAAAAAAAGATTTATTCTCGATAGAATTAAAGGCAGCCATCATATTTATTATCACCCAGAAACAAAAAAACGAGTAGTAATTCCAATGCATAAAAAAGAATTGCCTAAAGGAACATTGATGGAAATCCTTAAACAAGCAGGAATTAGGAAAGAAGAGTTATAAAACGCATTTAATATTTAACTATTTATTAATATTCCTTATTGTGGCGATTTAACTAATTTTTTTGCAGGAATAACTTTCATTCCTTTCATATACTTCTGTAATGCGGTGGGAATTTTTATAGATCCATCTTCTAATTGGTGATTTTCTAGAAGGCAACAGATGGTCCGTTCAGTAGCAATAGCTGTAGAATTGAGGGTATGTACAATTGTCTTTTCTTCACCATAAATACCAACTCTTATTCCTAATTTTCTGGCTTGATAGTCAGTACAATTACTACAGGAAACGAGTTCACGGTATTGATTTTGAGCGGGGAACCAGCCTTCGAGGTCATATTTTTTAGCGGCGTTATCATTCATCTCTCCGCTGGCTATATTCACAATACGATAGGGAATTTCTAGTTGTTGAAAAATTTCTTCGGTGGTTTTAATCATTTCCTCGTGGAATTTCCATGAATCTTCAGGATTGCAGTAAATGTATTGCTCTACTTTGTCGAACTGGTGAATCCGGAAGATTCCTTTGGTATCTTTACCATGTGAGCCTGCTTCTCGGCGAAAACAGGCAGAATAGGCAGTATATTTTAAGGGGAGATCTTTTGGATGAAGAATTTCGCCCATATGCAATGCGGCAAGCGTTTGTTCAGAGGTTGCAATTAAATAGAGATCAGTACCCTCCAATTTGTATAATTGCTCTTCAAAATCAGCTAACTCGGCAGCTTTCGCCATAACTTCATGTTTGATGAAGTAAGGGGTGATAAATGGAATGTATCCTTTTGCGATTAAGTGATCTAAAGCGAATTGAATTAGTGCCAGATTTAGCAAAACAATCTCATTTTTAAGGTAATACGTTCTGGCACCCGCGATTTTTGCAGCGGTTTTAATGTCTGCACCATCAATAATTTCGATTAAATCCACATGTGGTCTTGGAGTAAAATCGAATTTAGGAATTTCTCCCCAAGTGCGTTCAATTTTATTAAATTCCTCGGTTTCTCCGATTGGAACTGATTCATGGAGGATATTTCCAATAACATAACGAGCTTTATCTCTTTTTTCGAGTAATTCTTTTTCTAGTGCCTCTAATTTAGGGATTTCCCCTTTTATTCTTTTGCTTTCCTGGATCTCTTTCTTAAAGTCTTTACCTTGTTTTCTCAATTCATTAATTTTTTGCGTAATTTGATTAAGAGTCCTTCTGAGCGTATCTAGTTTCTGTTTTGTTTCTCGCCATTTTTTATCATATTCGATAACTTCATAGACTTTTGCAGGATCTTTAAATCGTTTGTTCTCGGACTCGATAATAACCTCTGGATTTTCTCTAAATATCTTAATATCAATCATATATTTGCAAACCTTCCATTGAATTGTTGCTGAGATACCTTTTCAAATCATTTAAAATTTTGTAATTTATAGGCGTTCATTTAATTAAAATTTCTCCTAATAATCTTGCGTATTTATGTCATTAATATTTCTTAAAAAGAAAAAGTTGAATAGATAGTAGTTTTAAAGAATTATTAGAGAGATATGTCGCTTATATTGTGTTTTTCAGCATATTCTTTCGCTTCAGCTTCTGTATTAAATTGTTTAATAGCGTCATACTCATAATAATGAGATTCTCCATCCCTTTTGACTTCAATTACAGGTCGTGCGACCTCCCCAGGTTGTAAATATATTTTCAGCAGGTATATTTTTTTTTCTTGTGCGGTAGCCTTACATTTTTCACATCGCGAAGGACCTCTCGCGCAATGCGGAATACTCATTCTCCGAATGATAAATTCTGAACTCAATTTGATGCCTCAATTTAGGTTTTAAATTTTATAAACAATAAAATAAGGATCCATAAAAATTTATTAAAAAAAATTCGTGAAGTATTGGAAAATAGTTGTTGGATCGAAAGATGATGCCGATAATCCGCAAAATATCGAATTATTTAAAAGCTTATTTAGTAAGAGGAGTAATGCGGTTTATGTCTATGGAAAACCAAATTATTTATATGGTATTAAATTGTAGTTCAAAGAAGATTGCGCCTAGAGTTATCCTTCCAGCAACGGATTATGTAGTTAAACAAATTAAGAAACATATTAAAGTCAAAGATTATGGGAAAACTTCGAGGGGAAAATATAACGAAACATCTATTTCAATAGTAAGTAGTGGGATGGGCGCACCCGCAACTGCCATGGTGATGGAGGCGTTAAAACGTGCTGAAGTCAAATATATTATTCGCGTGGATTATTGTGGAGGATTGACCGAAGATATCAATATTGGGGATATAATCCTTTGTTCTAGTGCCATTTGTGGAGATGGAACTACACCTCATTATCTTAAATTCGATGATGCATATCCGCAGGTAGATGCAGATTCAAATTTAACTTCAATTATTAAAGAAGATTTACAAAGTCAAGGGATTCCATTTCTTGTGGGTCCCATTTGGACCCATGATGCGATATTTGTAGAACCGCCCGAATTGATAGAAAAGGCAAAAAATCAGGGGGCTATTGCAATCGACATGGAAACATCCGTAGTTTTTGCCTTGGGTCAATTATTCCATATACCAACAGCTTCGATTTTAATAGTTACAGATAATCCTGGTACGGGAGAAGTCTTTACAGAGAAGATAACCATTACACCGAAAGTTTTTCAAAATCTCGATCTCATTATTGATCGAATACTTGCTATTTTAGCAGGAATTAAATAAAGTTAGGAGGACTTACTGGAATTAGACGGATAATTGAAGAAGGATAACTAGACATCAGTTGCTAATTTAACTCCATCTCGAATGAGAATGATAATTATCAATAGAATAATTTTCATCTTTTAGGAAATTCGGCGAGGATTCATATAAAAAGCCTCTATTTAGTATCCATTTTTTGTCATTGAGACAACAGCCTGGTAAATGGTTGAACGCCATTTTGAGATCATCATTATCAGTTTTAAGGATTCGGAATCTGAAAAATAGGAATCTTGATCGATTTGGGTAATTTTATTGAGGAGTTGATTCATTTGAAGTAAAATAATGACGAAGCTATCAATTTTTTTGATGTTTAGAAATTGAATAAGGCGTTCTCTTGAATCTGCAAGAGCAAAGTAGAGCCTTCTTACGCTTTCGCGGCGGTGAAGCCGATTAATCACTATATCTATGGGAATTAAAATTTTCTCCCCCAATTCCTGAAACCTTTTTATCTCTTCTTCTATATTCTCATCTGCCATTGCAGTCTTATCGTCCGGCATTACAGCACCGATTAATACCTTTACCAATCTATGTTTTAAGGTTGATATTTAAAATATGTTTTTTTTCCTTTTAGAACTAATTGATTATTTCTTTAGGGAGAAAAAATCAGATACAGCGCTGGAGAAGGGTTTTATGCATTCGTTCTCGCGTAGCATCAGTTAATTGGATATGAATTTTGTGTTTCGGCAATTTAGGATCTTTAGAGAGGACAAAGGCGTATCCTTGATGTCCGAAATCCTTTAGGATGACCGCACTTTCAATTGTCTTACTCTTATAGGTTGGATCAAGGGCAAGAGCAGTAGGTGCCACTCCATGAGGGACGATCCCTTGTCCGAAAGGGATGAGTTGTGTGAAAAGGAAATTATAAACGCGTAATTCATACGCGATAAATTCACTTAACTTCGTTTTAGCATTTTTTATGGTCTCATAATCAGCACGAGTGAAAATGAGGTCATCCATCACCTCATTTGGATAGATTGGAAAGGCGCCACCATGTTCAAGGACATATTTTGTTGCTTTAATGTCGACATTTGTATTCAAATCAGGAATCCCAAGGAGAGAGGGAAGGAAAAGGTCGGAAACTACTCCAAGAGCCCCACGAAATTCACCTGTAGCAAAATGTAGAGCACCCCAATATTCTGGAAGGCGAGGTTCCAGCATTAGTGCAGTTGCAATGTTGGTAAGAGGTCCTGTTGCGATTATATGCACTTTCCCAGGATTGTCCATAATGGTTTCAATCAGAAAGCGAGCCGCGGGAGTTTCTTTTCCTAGCTGGTTCGGATGGCTCGCACCTCTCAGCACCAGAACATCATTCATGCCTAATATTTTTAAAATTCGTTTTGTGCATTGTATTCCCACATCAGTGGCTGAAACGCCCATCATCGTTGTAACTCCCACGATTCGAGCATTGGAATCTCGGAGGGCGTAGATCAATTCCAATCCACCATCTGGATCCATTAATCGCAACCAAGGAAGCGCATAATGACCTCTCCAGATAGCATCCCAATACATGCCCGGATCATCATCGATGATAAAGAGCCGTTCAGTTCGATATTTTCTCGTCCCACCTATACGAACAGCAGAATCCGCTTCAGTATCTAAGGTTAGGGAGTAGGATTCATTCCGTTTAACTATTCTGAGTAGGTATAAAAGTAAATATAGGATATGAAGTGCTACACGTCCTATAGCACGTGTGAGGCGGTGTAACTTCATAAATCCCCGATGGTTGGTCATAAATAGGCCTTCCTTATTTACAGCTGACTACATTATTTCAGTATTTCATTGACCTTTTTACCTATATAGGTGATTTCTTCATCAGTTACTCCGGGGTGAACGGGAAGAGAAACCACCTCACGAGTAGCTTTTTCAGTTTCAGGAAATTCGCCCCCTTGAAAATTAAATAATTTTTTAAAATAAGGAATTAGGTGTAAGGGGGGTTTATAATAAACTGCAGTTCCGATTCCAGCTGCCCGCATTTTTTCAATAAATGCATCTCTAGAAAGATTACCTGGATTTTGAGGAATTCGGATGGTAAATAAATACCAGCTATGAGTCGCCCAGTCTTTTACGATAGGTAATTGAATATATGGATTCTGACCTATTAGAGTTGAGAGCTGTTGAACGTTTTTCCGGCGGCGGGCTAGAAATTGTGGTAATTTATCAATCTGGACTGATCCTATGGCTGCAGATATTTCAGGCATTCGAAAATTATGCCCTAGACGTACAGTTTGGTATGCACCTTTTTCCCCATGGTTAATAATCATACGAATTTTCTCGGCAATTTCATCATCATTGGTTGTTAACATTCCACCTTCACCAGTAGTCATATTTTTACTTGGGTAAAAGCTGAAACAGGCGAGATCACCTATAGAACCAACTTGTTGTCGCTTGTAAGTTGCACCATGAGCCTGACAGGCATCTTCGATTATAACTAAATTTTGGTCGGCCGCAAATTCCTTTAAAGGGTCCAAATCAGCGGGGTGACCATATAAATGGACTGGAATGATAGCTTTCGTTTTTGACGTGAGTACTTTCTTCACTTCATGAGGAGATATAGTGTAAATGTCCGGATCGATGTCAACAAAGACGGGCTTAGCCCCTACATGGAGAATCATACTCGCGGTAGCGATAAAAGTAAAAGAGGGGATTATTACCTCCTCATCATGTTTTAGATCTAAAGCGAGAAGCGCGGCATGTAAGGCAGCCGTTCCTGAATTCATTGCGATAGCATGCTTCACTTTTACATAAGCTGCAAACTTTTTTTCGAATTCAGAAACCATTGGACCCTTCCCTTCCTTGTTGGTAAGGATTCCAGAATCCAAAACTTTCAAGACCGCCTCCTTTTCTTCAGCTCCCAATAAAGGGCGATTAACAGGTATCATGTACTTCACCATCAGATGAAATATACTATACCAAACTTAGACATCCGAGGATGCCGAGTCTGGGGGTATTTACGAGAATCTAGTTTTAACATAAATCATCTTACGAAGACGAGGTTATGTCGTAAAATCTATGTTTCGCGACGTATTATAATTTCTTATAGTTCTCTACGTATTATAGTTCTCTTCAGATTTATATGAATCGTGATGATAATAAAATTTTAAATATTTACAATCTTTACAATATGGTAATGCCAGCTACTAAGAGAATAAGGCTTGGGCAAACTTTTGACCAACTCCTTGGCGAACTTATGGAAAAAGAAAAGAAATATAGACTTATCCAAGATATGAAAAAGATTGAGGAGGAGGAAGAGTTTGTGGAGTTAGATCTTTGACTTATAAGGTTTATATAAGTAAAAGGGCGCTTAAATTTCTTAATTCTCTTTCTGAAAAGAGCCAACGAAAATTCTTTACCTTGATCCGTATCCAAGTCGAAAAGGCGATAAAAAACAATTAAAGTTAAAATCTTAGAAATTATGTCAATTGAGCAAGCTCATAAAAAATATGGACGCCTTTAAGAAAATACTTGAATTAATATCGCTCAAATTTTATAAATATCCTCCCGCAATGGGAGGGCTGATTGCAACAACATCGCCATCTTTTAGTTTGGTGTTGCGACCATCTAAGAAATTAATATTTCTGCCATTAACAAGGATAAGAATGTAGTTCCGAAGATCATTTGTTTTATGATCAATGAGGGTCTTATCTAATTTTGCGCCATATTCGTTCAAAAATTGTTTTAAAACATCATTCACCGTATCAGCTTCATAAGTAAGTTCATGTTGTCCAACTTGATTATAGAACAATGCTAAAAGTTTCAGTGTCACTTCTGCGATTTGGATCACCACCTTTAATCTAAGTAAAATCTGCTTAAATATTTTATAATCATGCGTTGTTGAAAATTTTAAGGAAAAAAGTCAAATAAAGGTAACTGTGGTAACCATGCCGATTATTGTCGATGAAGCAAAATGTACAGGTTGTGGAAAATGTGTGGACATGTGCCATCGAATGGTTTATGAATTACGGGACAGGGGCGGGAAAATGGTTGCAGTTCCGAGTAGAGCAGAGTGGTGTTTAAAATGTTTTCTTTGCGTAGATCCATGCCCTGTTGGAGCGATACAAATTTTAAAATAAAAAAGATGGGAAGTAGAATTAATTCTTCATTTGATTAGTAATAATCATATGTCGTACTGGCAGAATAAGCTGGTTCTCCGCCTTTCGGCTTACTACGGAGAGCATAATAGATGATAAGAAATACGGCGGCTAATGCAAGAGTGAGGATCCACCAAAGGTTTCGGAAGAACCAATCAACTATAGGGTTATAGACATGAGCTTGTGGTAGTCCGAGAGCTCCAGCTGCGTTTACCAATCCATATCCAAAGTATTTATCCTTACCAGGGTCGCCTAGATCAATAGCAGTACTATTTAGGCGGGCACGTACTTCATCAGGGGTCAATGTCTTATTCCATTGCAGGAGGAGAGCCACTACGCCACTCACATGTGGGCAAGCCATACTAGTGCCACCAAGTTGAGCATAATTCGATTCATTATAGGTAGAGATAATGGCAGCAGATGAATCGCCCCCTGGAGCAGCTAGTTCGACTTCATTACCATAGTTACTATAATATGCTTTTGTATTGGATTTTGTGGTTGCACCTACAGCGATGACAAGAGGGTTACACGCAGGATACATCACCTCTTCAATCCCTAGTGGGTCTGTATTGCCTGCAGCCGCTACTAGCACAGTTCCATTTCCATAATACGCAGCAGAAATTACATTGTTTATTTTATTTTTTAGGAGGGGGCCTACTTCATCAGGATCGGCACCAAGGGACATACTAATCACGGAAGCATTCATAATACACGCGTATGTAATGGCGTCTACGAGGTTGGATAGATCACCTTTGTGAGTTTCAATCACTTTTATGGGGAGGATTTGAACATCAGGGGCTACTCCACAGATTCCAATGGAGTTATCAGTAGCTGCAATAATTCCAGCACAGTGAGATCCATGCCCATCATGATCGCTTGTATCATTCGTATCATCAACGAAATTCCAGCCATGGATATCATCTATGTATCCATTTCCATCATCATCTACGCCAGGTGTACCATATTTTTCTGCGAGGTTTGTGTAAATATTGTCTTTCAAATCAGGATGATCAAGATCGATTCCCGTGTCAATAACGGCTACAATCGTCGCATTATCGCCACGATATCCATTGGAGTAGGTAACGTCAGCGTAGATATTCAGCCATCCCCATTGGTCCATCAAATATTTGTCGTTTGGATTATTTAAATAGGCATGAACTGGAGGATTAACGGTAGTTATTAAGAAAACTAATGTGAAGAGTAAGATAAGATGAAAGGATTGATAGCGTTTTTTCACCATACAATAGCTCCAGAAAGTATTACATAATTAAATATTCTGCGCTATTTAAGTATTGCATCTTTTTCTGCGCTATTTAAGTATTGCAAAAGGAGAAAAAAATTGGACAGGATGCAAATGAAGAATTGATTTTGAAATTAAGGAAGGTAATGGTCTTATTCGACCATTTTTTCTAACCATTCTTTAATTTTTTGATGAAGAGTATTTAAGAGATTTGCATCAGGTACCTGTCCTTTGGGTAATTTGCGTAGTTTTCGGGCAAATGTACCTAATTCATATAAAGCGGGATGCCAGCGCCACGATTTGGAAATAGTATCTCTAGCATTTTCCATGATATTTGCTAGAGCGTGGGCATCGGCACCAGCTTGGGCGCGTTCGCTCAATAAGCCTAAAACTTCGGTCACAATGGGAGGAGTCTTTCCCTTTTTCCCAGAAGTAGTCGTCGGAGCAGACAATGATGTGGGTTTAGCAGTAGGAGTAGAGGGAGTAGGAGTGGCAACGGGAGTAGAGGGAGTAGGGGTGGCAGAAGGTGTTGGTTTTGTAGGAGCAGTTCGGGTAGCTTTATAAACGGGTGTTTGCTTTTTTACTTGAGTTACAGTTCTACTCGCAATTTGTGATGCAAGCGGGCGCGATACTTTGGGACTTGCGGCTGGAGCGGCGGTTGGAGTAGCAGCAGGGGCAGCTACACCAGTCCGAATACCTTGAACAGAGCTTCGGATTTCACGCATAGCTACTTTTAATTCGGAAGTTAAAACCTTTAAATCGCCAATCGCAGCAGTTTGTCTTGAAAGATCTGCTAAGGTATTTCTTAATTCACCCAGACCATGAAGAGTATCTCTTAGTTCATCAATAGCGGGTTTCATATTTTTAGCTGTAGCACTTAGATCTGCAATTCCAGCTAATCCCTCAAAGGATTGAGTCAATGTTTCCATTGTTTCTTTTAATCCACCCATTGCAATCTTTAATTCACCCATTGTTGCTAAGGCCGCTTCAAAGCCTTCCCGTAATTCATTAAGACCGCGAATTTGATCCCTCACTTCACGGATAGAATCCCCTAATTTTGTAATCTTTGTAGCTGAAAGGGTAATTTGGTCGGAAACAGCCCTTAAGTCGGTCATACCCGAAAAGGCATTTTGCATTTCTTCGACAGCTTTTGTAATGCGATTTAATTGTACGCTAGATGTTTGGAGTTGATCAACTAATCCGGATAACTGCGAGAGATTTGAAACTGCACCTTTCACTTCATCAAGCCATGAACGTAGATCAGCAACATTCGGGAGGGATTCCGTTAATTTATCCATACCAATTTTTAGTTTTCCCATTTCAGTGATTAGATATCTTCGCCCCATAATAATATCTTCAATTTTTTCCTTAATCTCTTCAAAGATTGTTTTTTCTTTAGTTGCCATCTTTATTTCTCCAACATTTTATAATCATAATTTAGTAATACAATGGAAATTAATCCTAGATTCGATAAAAATGTCATACAAATTTAGTTTTCAAGCTACGTGCCTTATTCTTTACTTTGGCTTCCATTTTATAGCGTTATGGCTATAAATGGACTATAAAAATTTAGACTATTCTCCTATAAAAGAATTTTTAAAGAAGAATAAGATTTATCCCAAGTTATTCTAATAAAAGATCCAATTACAGAAAAAATTCCAAAGTATAGGAGAGAATTGAGGATGATTTGTGTTTATTACCATTGAAATAAACGTTTACCTAGGAAATAGGCAAGAATTATACCACATATTTCAATAGTAATGCAAATCCCCCAAAGTTGAGCCACATTGTAACTGCCGCCCATTTCAAATAATTCTTGGAGAATTATGGCGGAAAATAGTCCACTATATACCAGAACCAGTAATATTCCTGCGATAAAAATTTGAGAAAAGAACTGAAAAATTGAAAATTTCTCCTCCTTTTCACGTATTTTTGCCTTAAGTTTTCGTCTTTTAAAGAGTTCAACTCCTTTTTCTTTTAGTTCAGGATGTTCCCGGATGATTTCACTTGCACGAGATAAATAAATTTTTTCACGTTCCAAATCTCCAATCATACTAGCCGCTATAGCTGCATTTTGGTAGCATTTTACAGCTTCAAGGTAATCTTCTTGTGCTATAGAAGATCGAGCTTTTTTTAGAAGACTAGTGATTTCTATGGCAAGCTTTTCTTCATCAGCTTCAAATTCGGGTCTTTCTTTACTAATAATTTTAGCTTTTCGCTTCTTCTTCTTTACATATTTGGGAGCTTCTTCTTCAGTCTCTTTAGAATTAGAGGTGTTTACCTGTGAAGTACTTTTATTCTGCTTTTGTGGATACTTTTTTTTACTCAACGTCAGTTCACGCTCTACTGAAAATTGTTTAAAACTTACGAAATAATTTATTTTGATTTTTTTGGTTCAATACATATAAAAGCCAAATGAAAATAAACCTATTTCATGGTGGAAAAAATTGAAGATAATTTTGTTAGGAGCCCCAGGTGCGGGTAAAGGGACACAATCGAAATTTATTACAGAGCAATATGGGATACCACAAATATCGACAGGTGATATTCTAAGAAAGGCAGTAAGAGAGGGAACTGAAATCGGGAAAATGGCAAAGTCATATATGGACCAAGGCAAATTAGTTCCTGATGATGTTATAATTGAAATTATGAAAGCACGATTAAATGAACCTGATTGTTCAAAAGGATATATCTTAGATGGTTTTCCTCGAACGCTGAAACAGGCAGAAAAATTGGAATCTATTGCTCAAATCGATGTAGTAATTAACATCGAAGTGTCAACGGAATCTTTGTTGGAGCGATTGACTGGGCGGCGCAGTTGTCCGAAATGTGGCGCAGTCTATCACATTAAGTTTAATCCTCCTCCTGAGGATGGGAAATGTAAATGTGGAGGCGAACTTTATCAGCGAGATGATGATAGAGAAGAAACGGTTCGCAAACGATTGGAAACCTACCGAACTCAAACAGAACCTCTTATAGAATACTATTCTAGTAAAAATCTTTTGAAAAGCGTTGATGGTAACAAGACACCTACTGAAGTATTTCAAGAAAAATTTTAGATAAATTTACATAAAATCGTCCTTTTTCATCAGAATTCTTTTTCTTTATTTTTACTTTATTTTTGATTGATTATCGAGAATATTCGAATATATCAAGTAATATTACGTAGAGAGCCGTGCAGTATTATTTTTCGGAAATTACTCTTGGATTGGAATAATACAAAGAAACCTTTTCGATATTACGCAAAAATACCAAAATTTTTATAGTCCTTCTCTAGAAATAGTAAACAATAAGGTACAAGGTAAGAAAAATGAAAGTTACCAAAGTTACTAAACGAAAAACAGCCGCATGTAAATGCGGACAAAGCTGTTAAAATAGACAGCTAAACACATTTCTTTTTTTTATAGAAGTCCTAAATCTTTATAACTCTGTTAATTTTTAACAAAATAATTCTCATTTTTCGAGTTATCTATAATAGATGAATAAATTTCGAGTTATCTATAATAGATGAATAAAATAAGCTTGAAGCTTTCACCATTAATTTTAAAATCATAAATTTTATTATTAAAGATTATGAAAAGTCGAGAACGTGTCATTCGTGCGTTAGAATTCAAAGGACCTGATCGAATTCCACTTTTTTTAGCGTTGAAACCCTGGGATACGGATATTGTTGCGGCATTATTCTTTCCAGCGAGAGGATATCATGTAAATGAACGATTCATGACGCGCAGTCCAGCGACTTATATTGTCCAGCGAGTCAGGAAAGGACCTTTTTATCAGATGGATGAATTTGGGAGTATATGGTATAATCCAGGAAATGAAACGATCGGGCAAGTAGTAGATCCCCGAGTTATTAAAACTTGGAATGATCTTAAAGATTATAAAAATCCACCAAAAACGGACAAAGGACGTTGGTGGTTGGCGAAATTTATTTTTCGTGTATTCGGAAAGAATAGATATCGTATGGGATCCCTAGATAATTTTTTCTTTGAACGGCTTCATTTTTTACGAGGATTTAGCAACGTTCTGAAGGATCTAAAACGAAATACTGAGAAAGTCAAAGCTCTGTTAGAAAAACTTTCAGATTGGTATTGTTGGCTTGTCGATAGATGGGCACAATTAGGGGCAGATGGAATTATTGCTACGGATGATTGGGGAACGAATCATGGACCGTTCATCTCGCCACGTGATTTCGATGAAATTATGAAGCCAGTTTATCAAACTGTAACAGAGCGAATTCATGATTATGGAATGCACTTTATTCTTCATTCTTGTGGGAATATTTATTATTTAATTCCAAAATTAATTGAGGCAGGAGTAGATTGTTTGCAACTTGATTCTCCTGGATTGACAGGAGTAAATAAGTTGAGGGATTTTTGTGGGAAAGTTGCTTACATGTGTGTAGCTGACATCGATAGAGTGATTCCTTATAAAACGCCTCGAGAAGTAGAAGCTCGCGTTTTTCATTTTATTAAACTATTAGGGCGTTTTAATGGAGGATTATTAGGAACAGTTTACGCAGATTTGGCAGCTTTGAATTTCCCTCGGGAAAATATGGAAGCATCTGTACGAGCTTATAAACGTTGGGGAAAATATGGTGAATATCCCCTTATTTAAAAGGTTTAAAGCGTTCTTCAGTAGTCATTGTGCAGCAGGGATAATTTGTAAAAATAAAAGGATTATTTAGGAAGATTTGGGTAAAGTTCACGGTTATTTGTATATAATGCTCGATAAATTTTAAATAGTTCATCGTAAATTTTTTGAGATTTAGGATTTGGTTTAGAGATAGATTCAATTTTGGACCATTTTTTAATTTCATTATAAGAAAAGAGTTTATTTCCAACGCCAGCTAAAAGGACATCCCCCAGAGGAGCACCATAGCTCTGGGAGAGGTACCGAATTTTAAATCCTGTCACATCTGCGAAGATTTGTCGCCAGAGTGAGGATTTCGCACCACCGCCAATTAAGGTCATTTCATCATCGAGTTGCACCCCGATTGAGAGTGCCGCTTCAATGTTGTCTCTTAGAGAGAAAGCCACGCCTTCAAGGAAGGATCTGAAAAGATGTGCGCGAGTATGGTACAAAGTTAATCCAATTATCGTGCCTCGTGCGTATGAATCCCAAACGGGAGTGCGTTCTCCCATAAAATACGGTAAAGTCACCAACCCATTTGATCCAGCTGGAATCTTAGAGGCAAGCTCGTCCAGCTGTTGATAAGCGGATTTCTTAGGGTCCTCTTTTGCTCTTAAGACTTCACCTTCCGCGAGATTATCCCGAAACCACGTAATGATTCCAGCTGCAGTAGTTGCACCACCAAATGTGTAAATAGTATTTTCATCATTAGCGACGTAGGGATAATTTATTAAAGATGGATCAATTTTCGCGGAGTTTCGATCTTGGACGATATTCCAGCACATGCTTGTACCTAAAGTAGCCGTATGCTCACCAATATTAAGCGTGCCAACCGAAAGAGCTTCTACGGGTGCATCAATACCCCCTGCAGAAATGGGAGTTCCTTTTTTCAAACCACATAACTTTTCACCTTCTGTTGTGACTTCACCCACGATATCACAAGATTTTACAATTTTTTCAGGAAAGAAGGATCGTGGAATCTTTAATTCTTCCATCAACGATTCGGCATAGGAAAATTTATGAATATCAAAAATGCCACCATAGTTTCCAGCAGATGAATAATCCAAAGAAATTTCACCAGTAAGTTTATAAATTGCATAGGCATTAGGAGTAACCAATTGGTAAATTTTTGCCCAATTTTTTGGTTCATTAAAGCGAATCCATTCCATTTTTGTGAAACCCCAGTAAGTATCTATACAATTCCCCGTAATTTCTGCAATTTTTTCGGCGCCAATAGTTTCTTCAATCCATTTACATTCTGCAGTTGCACGTTTATCTAACCATGGAATTGCAGGCCGAATTTCAGTCATATTTTTATCTACGGGAATACCTGAACCTCCGTATAACCCAGAAATGCAGGCACCCACAATATCATCGGGCTTGATTTTGGCAATTTTAATTACATTTTTGATAGTTTCATATACAGCTCTCAATGGTTTTGCGATGGGGAAATCAGCCCAGAGAGGTTTCGGGGTAACTATGTCGTAATCAATAGATGAATGGGCTAAAACTTGTCCTTCTGTTGTAGCTAATATCGTTTTTGTTGAAAGCGTACCTATATCAGTTCCAACCAAATAACTCATAGAATTCAACCTCGAAGTATTTATAATTAGATAATTTTAACTTTTATTTATCTTTTAAAATCTTATTTATTGGGATTAATCATGGCAAAGCGACATTTTAGTTGCATGGACGTATTTATACGCTGTCAGAAATGTCGGAAACCAGTTCAGCAATCACTAATTACTCTCGAGGATTATTGTCGCTGTGAATTGAATCATATCTTTTGTTGTACATGTATTGAAAAATATGAGTTTAAAAGTTGTCCGATTTGTGAGTTGCCGTTAGAATATAAAATAAATAAGACATTTAGATAAGAATTCATGTGCGAGTCGCGTAGATATCCACGTTTCCAGAGAGGGTTCCGATATTAGCATCAAAATTGGAGGGGTTGTGTGGTGCTTCAGAATTTAGATTAGTACCAGAGCTATAGTAACCTGGATGATCAGGATTGATATTAATCGTTCCTCCAAAGGAAGAATTAACCGAAATATTCGAGGAAATATTATTCGCTTCAAGATGCATTTCAAAATTGGTAGAACCATAGAGATTTGATACAATAATAGAAAGATTCCCTTGTGGATCTGACCATTGATTAATGTTAAGATGAATATTGCCTATATAAGTGGAAAATTGCCAGGTATTTTCCGTTTGGACCAAAGCGATATTGGAGGTATTTGCTGTAATTTCACCAGATTCAGTAAATAAGAGGATATAATTAAGTGTGGAGACATTATTTTCAAGCAAGAGGTTGCATGAGCCAGAGATTGAAGATAAGCTTAAAGCGCCTCCGAGATTGCAATTTTGCCCAACAAAGAGATTAATAGCGCCGTATTCTGTGGATAGAAAAAAATTTCCTGAAAGATTACAATTTTGGGAAAGAAAAACTTCAATGTCCCCAGAAATAGAAGTTAAATTAACGTTAATAAACGTTTTTTTCAGATAATTCGTGGCATCCAACTTTAAATTATTGGAATAAGTATGGAGAGAAAGATTAGAACTCAGAGAAGGATTTATGGAAAGGGTGATGTCAGCGGACGTTATTTCTGAAAGAATTGGAGAAGTTAATTTGAGAGAAAGGTTAACAATGAGATGAGTAGCAAAGGTAAAATTATTAAAAATCATTGATATAGATGGTGGAGAGGAAGTAAGAGTATATTTTCCCCTTATAGAATAGGATAAAGTAAATAAATCGGCGGTACTATTCTCATTATAGCAGATAGTGACGGAGCTACCCTCGATATCCGCAATTAAATCGATTTGGTCAATCGATCCAGAGTAGGGAATGGTAATCGTGCGATCCAATTTAGCTTGCTTAAAGGGCAGAAATAGAAGAATTAGAGAACTTGTTAGAATTCCAACAATGATAAGCAGGATCAGTATTTTTTTTCGCTTCATAGCTTGCCCAATATTTTATTTTCGAGACTCAAGTTCAAGCGATAAGCGCTTTATTTGGGATTTAAGAAGTAAATTTTCCTCTTCGACTTGTTTATTCTTCTGTTTAATTGTTTCAATAGATTGCAATTGACGTTCTAATTGTGATAATTTTTGCTGAAGAACTCTTACTTCATTTTCCAGACGACTTTTCTCTTGCATTAAATTGGTTCGCATATCTTGATATTCGACTAATTTTGCTTCTAGCGAGGCAACTTTCTCCAAGCGACCTTCAAGAGTTTTAATTTTAACCTCAAGAGCGCTCTTTTCTGACATTGCGGTTTGATAATCAATTTCTAATGCTTGTAACTTCTCTAATTGCTTATTTTTTACAGATAATTCATTTTCTTTGAATTTAATCGCATCTTGGAGAGCTTGGATTTTCGTTTCAAGGTTCTTTACCTTTACATCATATTGAGCAGCCTGAAATTGGTCAATTTTCCGTTGGGCTTCGGCCATTTGTTTTTTAAGTAAATTATTTTCATCTTCCAATTTGGTATTCAATTCTTTCAAAGAATTAAAGCCCTCTTTAAGAGAGGGCATTTCCCTTAATTGAAGCTGTAAATTACGGTTCTGATTTTCCAATTCGCGATTATTATTTTGTAGGTCCGCATATGTTTCCTGTAGTTTCGCAAAATTTTCTTGCACTTCCGTTAAATCTCTTACCTGTCGTTTCAGGAGATTAACTTCTTTAGAAAGGGCATTATTTTTATCTTCAAGCTTGAAATTAATCTCTTTTAAAGTTTGAAAGCCTTCTTTAAGTTGCTGCATTTCGCCAATTTCTTTCCGCAATTTATTAATTTCTTGTTTATAAGTCTCAATTTCTTGTTGCAAAGTATGGTTTAATTCGGAAAGTCCTTGAACTTTATGTTGAAGGTGTGATATTTC
>SUPS01000038.1 GCA_005191415.1 Candidatus Helarchaeota ASGARD archaeon Hel_GB_A | reverse complement strand
TCTCAAAGCTTGTACGACCAAATGAGATAATCTTTGATTTATTTGCAGGTATTGGGTATTTTTGTTTACTTATAGGGCATAAAGTTAAACCTAAGAAAATATATGCTTTTGAATTAAACCCAGTTGCCTATCATTATTTAATAGAAAACATAACAATAAATCAAATCAATAAAGAACGGGAAATTATTGTTCCGATCTTAGGAGATTCAAAGATAGAAGCGTTAAAAATTTCTGAAAGAGCGGATCGTGTTATTATGGGAATTCTTCCTGCACCTCGAGAACACATAGATACCGTTTTTAAAATCATTAGGGAGAAGGCAACAATTCATTATGAGGGAATAATAAAAGAATCTGAATCAGCAGATAGCTTATTGCAGGATTTTGAACGAGTTAATAGACTTTATAATCGGAACATTGAATTATTGAAAACAAATTTTGTAAAATCATATGGACCCAAGTTATATCATGTTACTTTAGATATTTTAGTTTCCTAAGAAAAATTAGTTCCTCAATCTTCAAGAAGGGGGTTTTTTGTAACCTATTATTTGTTTAAATAAAGAATTTTCTGTTTAGATAAATTCCAAAAAAATGCTGAATATTATTCAATAAAATTTATAATTGAATTTTATTCACCATACCTCAACCTTTGAGAGATATTATTCAAATTGACTTAATAAAGAAATAGAAAATTCTATGTAAGTGCTCTTAAAATACAAAGCGGAAGGACTTCAGGGTGAGCCAATCAAAGAAATCTTACAAGTTAGATGAAATTGATAGGAAAATTCTATTCTTTTTGCAAGCTAATAGTAAGATACCATACCATGAAATAGGAAAAGAATTAAAAATCGCAGCAAGCACAGTTCATAACCGCGTAAAAAAAATGATTGCAAATGGTGTAATTAGAAGATTTGCTGCAATAGTCGATCCCCAAAAACTTGGTCTACAAGTTAGTTGGGTAGGAATTAATGTTGAACCTAATAAATTGAAAGAAGTTGCCAAAGAACTTGCGAAGTATGAAGAGATTCAGATTATTGGGGCGTCCTATGGGGACCATGATATTTTACTTCAAATCGTATGTCGGGATGCCAAGGAACTTGCAGATTTCATTCGTTATAAAATAAAGCCCATTCCTGGGGTAAAAGGTGTGCCAGGTATTCATTCCTCGATCTTCACAGAAATATTCAAGATTGTTAATTGGGTGCCATTGAAGGAAGGAGCGAAAGTAAATTTACAATGAAAATTAAGATTTAATTAGTTTTTTTACGCGTTCAATGAAAAGTTTTTGGATCCTTTGTTTTTGTTCGGCGCTAATTTTTTCCCAACTGCCGGGTAAAAACTGAATTTTAGATTTATCCAGTGCATATTTACAGATTATACCTTCTTGGCTTTCCACAGTGAAAGTTTTGCGACCTTCTTCCATTTTAGTTCCAATAAAGATATCGGAGAACTCTGAAAGAATCGAACTAATTACTATTGCGGCTTTTACTTCACCAATAACTTCATCTTCAGCCATCGGAGAGGCTGGAACAACTTCTGGAATTTCAATAGTCGTTGTAGTCGGTAATTCATCAGGGATTTCCAGAGTTTCAGTAACTTCTATAGGGGGAGGCGTAATATCTGCTGGCGAAGGTGTCGTTTTTGGAATACTTGCTCCTGAAATAGTGGGTTTTGGAGCTGTTACTTTTGGTATAACTGGGGCAGTTGAAGATTCTGGGGGAACGTTTGGGCGAAATTCACCCACAATTTCCTCAATTTTTCGAGAATCATCCCCCGCTGAAGGGGCAGCAATAGCTGCAGCAACAAGCTCATCACGCTGAGATTTGCTAAGCCCATAATATTTAGGTTGGTCTATTTCTGTTATAACTTCATATTCTGCTAAAACATCAGCTTTTATGGTATGTTCTCGGGTAAATAGCGAGATTACTTTATCAAGTTTTGCTTTTTCATTCGGATCGCTTTCAATTTTCAAACCATCAACAGGTATAACATCTTTTAACTTGCGTCCCACAATAGAAGGTCCGATTTCATGTCCATAAGCCTTTAAAGACCTCGCCACCCGCATAGATCCTCTTCGCATTACTAATCCCGTATTTTTTCCCATCCATAGCCAAATTACTTCGTGTATTTCGTCCATAATAGCAACGACATTATCGTCTTTCAAGCTTTCTGGTGAAAATGGCAAACGTTTTGCAGTTCCGCTGGATATTTCAAGGAGAATTGCACACTTAGTTGCCGTGCTCATCTCTACATCACTTATAAAAAGATATTTTACATACAATAGTTTTTATCTTCTTTTCTATATTCCTCTTAATTTCTATCCTATAACCAAATTAGTTTTCTTCTTTTCATCTATTGATAATTATTACTATTTTAATATATCTTTTTAATATATCTATACCTCTTTTAAACAATTCTTAGAAGGTTATTTTTTGATATTATGAGAATGAATTGAAAAAGATACGCTCTGAGAGTTAAAAAGAGGGGGGAAAATTGTAAGATATGCCCATATTTTATTTACTTAAAATTTTGTCACAAATTAGAATAATATTTAAGCGTGAAGTTTAAATTAATTCCTAGCATTTTTCTAAAAATAAAAAAAATTGCCTTGTAATGGATGGAAAATAAATGGCAACAGATTTAGGAACTGCAATACAAAATATCATGACTTTAGATCCCAACATTACAGCCGTCACGATCATTGACGCTAATGGAGCAATTCTGATGCAAACTGAGAATTGGGATATTACCAACGATATTCCAGGGATTTTAAATGTATGGAGTGGTGGAGGCGGAAGTCTCAGTATCCAAGGAATAAAGTACATCACCTTAGAAGCGATCCCTGAACGATTAGTAGGGACAAATGTGCAAGGGCAAGGGTCGATTGTAGGTATGGCAGTAGGAACTGGGAAGATTATCGCTTACGTTGCACCACAGGGAGAACCGCGAAGTGCTTTGACCGCCATGATAGAAGCAACCAAAGGACTTAGCCTATAACTTGTTATTATCTTTTTCTTTTTCAGTTGATTTATGGGAAAATCTTCGATGTAATTTCAAATGACTGTTGACCCAAACTCTTGAACCATTTAAAGAGGTTAGGAAAGAGATCTTGAGTGAGGATGAGTTACATCGGGATCCTAGAGTAAATCAATTCGCTCCAGCAATTTTAACGTCAGATACACAGAGCGAGGGGGTTATAACATGATAAACTTGGCGGTAGTCAGTACCTACAGCATAAATTTGTTTCAAAAAATCGAGCATATTTATACCCACCATCGTTTGTTTTAGAGGATAGGCAATAGAACCTTTTTCAATTTTAAAACCATTACTTATTAATCCAGAAAAATCGCCTGTTGCAATGTTGGGTTGATCGGCTGTATAATAGAATAATATACCATTTGTTGTTTCGGAAATGAACGAATCTAAATTTCCAGATTGCCCTAAAATCTCTAAATTGGTTATGCTTATAGAAGGAAGCGAACGGTAGCTTCGACGTGCTGCATTTCCAGTACTTTGGCAATCATCTTTTCCAGCAGTATAAGTATCATAAAGATAATTTTTAAGAACACCTTTAAAGATAAGGGGTGTTTTCTGTTTAGGAACGCCTTCCCCATCACATTTAGACGTGCCTAAACCAGCAACTCCATTTTTATCAATATAAATGCCATTATCTATAATCTCTAAGAATTCAACAGCCACTTCTTGGTCTTTAAGCCCTGTTAAATAAGAACGCTTATACTGAATTGCTTCTGCGTTTACTGCAGCTCCAATTGCCGTGGCTAGTAAGTGAGAAACAGCAAATGGGTGTAATATTATGGGATATGTCCCAGTTTCGATATTTTGGGCATGTAAACTGTTCAATGCCATTTCGGCAGATGATTTTCCAACGAATTCAGGATCGATTTGGAGATAACGTGAAGTTTGAAATTCAAAACCAGAGCTTGTTTCCGAATTTTCTTTCGCTGTAATTTGAGAAAATAGTTGAATAGCAGATTCTTTACTATTTACTTCAATACCATTTAAATTGAGAAGAATACGTTCGACAGTCCCACAAACCAATTGAACATTTATAGAAAAGATTCTTTTATCAATCTGTGCAGCAAATGCGGTTCTTAAACAGTAGTCCATTGCGGAAGTTATACTAAGTGAGGCAATTTTTTCGTCATAAGTACCTTTTATTGAAGGATATGGGGAGGGAAAAGGGAAATTTCGGAAATCGGAATCAGGAACACCTGTTTGACTGAGTTTTACAGCTGTTAGAACCATTTTCTCTAAATTATTCCATTTGAAATCGGTAGAGAAGGAAAATCCAATAGAACCATTCTTTACTACTCTAATTGAAATTCCATGATCCTGAAATTCTTTGGCATTTTTCATAGATCCTTTTTCAATTTCGGCGGAAATAGCTCTAGAATTTGTGATATAAACTTCTGCCTCGTCAATATTTTGTTTTTGTGCAAATTTTAGGCATTTTTTTCCAATATTAAAGTAATCCATTTTAAAACCCCCTAATAACTATTTTAAACCTCCAACAATTACATCTTTTACGGCTACATGCGGACCTCCATCCGTTACTGGTACATTTTGATTTTCTTTACCACAGTAACCTTCAGAAAATTCTATATCGCGTCCAATACCGATGATATTTTTAAGAATTTCAAGGGTCATTCCTGATAAGCCTGCATCCCGGAGTAGTTCTTTACATTCACCTTTTTCAATTCGATGAGCTTGTCTGCACTTAAATGTAAAAGAACCATCGCTAGGATCCGTATAACCATAAATCCATCCTTCTAAAAATAAGCCGTTTTTCACTTCTTCGAATAATTCTTCCAGTTTCCAATCTCCTGGTTGAAAATAAGTATTTGACATACGAACAATAGGAACATTTTGGTAATTTTGAGCACGAGCATTCCCAGTAGGTTCCATATTTAGGCGACTAGCAGTTTCCAGACTGTGAAGGAAGTTTTTTAAGACCCCATTTTCGACAAGGATTTTCTTACGAGATAAATTTCCTTCACTATCATAGGGATAATATCCAAATTTCCCTTTTAGAGTGGGGTCATCGATAATGGTAACCGTATCTAAGCCGATTTGAGTTCCAATTCTATCTGCAAGAATTGATTCACCTGAAAGAACTGCATCTGCTTCGCAAGCATGCCCAAAAGCCTCATGAACAAAAACACCAGTCAGAGCTGGATTCATTAATACGGTAAATTTCCCTGCCTTAGCTGGAACCGCCTTTAATAGGCGAATTGCTTGCTCAGATGATAGAGTTCCCAAATTTTGGGCTTTTTCAGAATCAATGAGTTCAAACCCACAAGTACCACCTATGCTCTCGAACCCTCGTTGCCTAACGCCTGCTTCAAATGCATAAGTTCTACTTACTACCCGAATAAAATTAATTTTCATTTCCAAAAGAGTTCCAAAAGAATTTAATAAAAATTGGTCACCAACAAAGTCTACATAGGATGTATTGGTATTTACAATTCGATTATCATACATTTTTGCCTGTTTATCTAAATTTAGAGCTAATTTCAATTTTTCTTCGATCGAAACATCGAGAAGACTTTTTTTATGGGGATATTTTACTTTTTTTCGATAACTGGACTGTTCTTTTAATTTGAATTTAATTTTAGCCTTTTGGCTCACAATATGGGCAATTTTAAATGCAGAATCCATACTATGTTGAATTGAATTATTATCAAGTTTATTAGTACAAGAAAATCCCCATGCTCCTTTGATAAATACACGAATACCAACACCATTATCAAGTGCAGAGATAATATCTCTGGTTTTACCATTCACTATATTAATATTGTTGAAATTATTTTTCTCTATACGAATATCTATAAATTCAGCACCTTGTTGGAGATATTGATCGATCAAATTTTCAAGGAAATCTATCATAACAATTACCTTAATGAATGAAGTAAAATAAAATTGAAAGTACAATGTGTAATAGAATTATAATTCTCTTACACCATCGGAAATTTTGCATACGTAAGTTGTCGGTTTTTTATTAGTTAATCGCGGATATTCAAAATAGACTTTGGAGATGAGGTCATCTACTTTATCTTTTTCTACCAAGCTTACAACGGCACCCCCTAAACCAGCTCCAGTCATTCGGCTTCCAATAACACCAGGAACTTTTTTCGCAATATTAATCATGCAATCCAATTCCTTGATACTGACTTCATAAAGTTCAGCTAAACTCTTGTGTGATTCATACATTAAAGTTCCTAACGTTTCTAAATCATTTTGTTTCAATGCATTTTTGGCATCTATAACTCTTTGATTCTCATAAATGACATGTTGAGCTCTTTTGCGGAGGAGTGGGGGGAGTTTTTCTTTTAATTTTTCAAAATAATCGATTGTAACGTCACGTAGGGCGGTAATTGATGGATTTTCTTTTTGAAGTAAGCGAACTGCTTCGAAACATTCGTTTTTCCTTTGATTCAGGGCAGATCCAGCTGCACGTTTCACGTTAGTATGTAAAATAACTACTTGTATATCGGTTCGAGGCATTTTAATTACTTCGTGTTCTAAAGATCTACAATCAATAAAGATAACGCTATTATCTACCCCAGCAACACTTACATATTGATCCATAATACCACACATTACGCCTATGAATTCTCTTTCTGCCCGATATGCAATTTTAATTAAGTCTAATGGTGAAAGATCTAAGTTGAACAATAATTGGAAAATATATCCGATGCTAACTTCTAATGCGGCGGAAGAAGACATTCCACTACCAATAGGTACGGTCCCATGAAGTACTCCGTTAATGCCTCCAATCTCATACCCTTCTTCCATGAGATAATGACAAATCCCTTTTGCATAATTACTCCATCGATCTTCTGCTTTTAATTGGAGATTTTTTAATGAAAAACTGAAGGAATTTTCTAAATTTAATGAATAGAGATTCACCATATCAGTTTGGTTGGAAGCAGCTGCGATCATTATATCTTTATCGATAGCGCAAGGAAGGACAAATCCCATATTATAATCGGTATGTCCCCCGATTAGATTTACGCGTCCAGGAGCAATCGCTACCTTTAAATTTTCCGCTGCTATTGAGTATTTCTCTTGAAAATTTGTCAAAAGTGATTTCTTCCTTTCTTCCATCTCAACACCTATGAAATTTAAATAATTTTTAGAAAAAGTAAGATTAAATGATTTTGGTTTTTATTTGATGATGAGAAGATGGGTGAAGAAAACAAAATATCCATGGGCTGTAAAAGCTTAGACACTTTAATCGAAAATGGAATTCCATTTCGAACCTTAATTCATATATACGGTGAGAGTGGCACAGGTAAATCGACGATTGCTATGCAATGTGCTAAAAATTGTGTTTTGGCAGGCTATAAAGTCCTAGTCTTGGATAATGAAAAAACATGTACTAGTACGAGATTGAAAACCATTTGTGAAACACATTTTGCGGAGGTTGCACAGTCAATTTTTGTTTATGAGCCGACTACATTTCAAAATCAGTCTGAAACCATAGAAAGTTTAGAAAAATACATTACAGATAAAACAAAAATGATAATAATAGATACTATTACTACTCAATATCGTCGTGCTCTTACAGAGAAAGGAAAAAAGAATATTCTTTTGAATAAAGATTTGAACCGACAGTTAGCAATTCTCAAGGATTTGTCCAGAAGATTTAATTTAATTGTGCTTGTAACAAATCAGGTTCGTGGGGCCATGAAAATAAGGCGAGACGCTAATGGAATCGAACCAGTTGCAGCAGCGATTCTTAACTATTGGGCAGATTATGAAATTCAATTAGGATTTTTACCAGAACATCAAATGAGTAAAAGATCTGCTGCGCTTATAAAACATCCAACCCAATCAAACAAAAGGGTCGTGGAATTTCGTCTTACGGATGAAGGCATTCAAGATTAATGTTATTTTATCCTTATGAAAAAAAACTTTTATTATCCAAGAATCTATCGTTAGGGAACATATTTCGGTGCGTAGAATGTTAGAAGAAAGCCAACAAACTTCTGAAGAGAAAATAGATCCACGAGGAATTAAGTTAGCTTATGCATTATGTATTGTTTTTGGTGGTGGGCTAATATTATTCATTATAATTCCACCTATACTAAATATTTGGACTTGGTGGGATATTATTTTAATAGCTGCTGGGAGTTTTTTATATATTGCGCCAGCCTATGCTACAAATGCATCTATGGTAATTTTTGGGCGGAATGGGACCCCTATTGATGGCGGAAAGAATTTTATTGATGGAAAACGATTATTTGGTAATGGGAAAACCTGGCAAGGCTTGTTTGGTGGAATATTTACTGGAACAATTGTAGGTATTTTTTTAACAATTATTTCCATCTACTTGATTTGGCCTTTTGTCCAACTTCAAGTGGGGAAATATCCGATGTACCTTGCTGATATAAATTATCTGGATGCATTTTTTAACCCTCCTATTTTTTTAGGGGTTATTCGGGTTTTACTTATATGTACGGGAGCGCCCTTAGGAGATTTACTCGGCTCTTTTATCAAACGTAGATTAAATTTAGAAAGAGGCGCACCTGCCCCCATAATAGACCAATTAGACTTCTTACTGGGTGCGATTTTTCTAGCCTTTATTGTTTTTCAATTATGGTGGATGTATATTATCTTTGCTTTACTTGTTACCCTCCTGTTACATGTGCTTTCTAATACGTTAGCTTTTAAATTAGGCTATTCAAAAGAACCTTGGTGAGGGGATTGTATGGTTAGTATTGAAGAAGTGGAAAAACGATTTGACACAAAGATAAAAGAATTACGAAAAGAATTACCTTCAAAATATTCTAATGGAAGTCAAATTGCGACACAGAATTGTGCAGCATTGACGATGAAAAGCTTATTCGAGATTTTAAACATTGATGATTTGAATTATGTTAATATGGCAGCACCACTTGCTGGGATAACTAATATATGTGGCGCAGTAAATGCTGGATTAATGGTAGCAGGTTTGATAACGGGGAGAATGGGGAAGAAGGAGGTCACTTTGGAGAAAGCTGCAAATGAAGGGATGAAGTTCATTAAAAGGTTTAAAAAAGAGTTTGGAACTATTCATTGCCGTGATTTGACTGGTTATGATCTTTTAACCATAGAAGGAATGAAAAATTATATCAAGAATGATATCTGGGGAAAACAATGCTACAAACATGTAGTAACCGCTGTTGAAATTATTGGACGATTGTATTCCAAAATGATTGCAAAATTAATTTAAGTAAAAATATAGATAGAATTCTGATTGTTATTTTAGAAACGAGGACTGTACATATTAATATTTTTACCATTCAAGACGATCATCGTCATTGAGAAAAACGAGAAAAGAATTAGACCTATGCCAACTGCGAAGAGCATGTAGGAGTATTTTGGTCGATAGAAATGCTTGGTCGATTGATGGATGAATAGGAAGCCAATAAAACCACAACAAATTAAGGCGAACGCGATTATTCCCTCGAGCATAAATTGATCATGAATGCCTTGGTAGAAAAAGATCGCCCTCGCAGGTTGAACCGATGTATCATAGCCAACCGCTATTTTTCCTGTGGATTTACTTACGATGTCATATGCGCCCCCAGCGATACTGAATCCCACAAGGAAAAGAGCGATGACGAACATAATAGTTCTATTTGGAATAGGAAATGATCCACTTATCCGTGGAGCAACAAAACGAATCCTAGGCTTTCGGAGGAATTTAGGCCACGGTAAATGATAATACCAGAAATCTCTTTTTTCTAATTGACTTAATTTGGCAGTAATGTTTTTGATTTTAATTTTAAAATCATTTTCCTCCGATTCGATTTTTCGTTTTTGATATCGCGACTTTCTCTGCTTTTTTGATTCCATTTTCATCGTAATTTTTAGGGGATTTGTAATTTATAGATTCAAACTTGTTCGTAAGAAAATTATCAGAAGGCTCTTTAATAAGTTTATGGTACGATGTTTTAATTAAAACGATATATAAATATTAAATGGAATAGGAGAATTAACTATGGGTAAAAATAATATAAAACGAAAAAATATCTCTAAAATAAAAAAAGATATGAAGGATTTTAAGAAAAAAAAGAAAAAACTTATTCGTAAATATTAGATTTTATTTCTATATGATGTAAGATTTCCTCTAATTTATCGATACTCTTTTTGATTATCTTAAAATCAAGATTAGAAGGTAAGGAAAGATTATTTTCATTGAGACCGAAATAATTAACCACTAATTTAGCTGCTGCAGCAATATCTTCTTGATCTAAGGAATAGAGCCCGTCTTCAATTTCTACCCGATCGAATTTAAGTTTATTTAATAATTCTGCCATTAGATTAGCGAGATCGAAATTAAATTTATTTTTTATCGCAATTGAGACGATTTTATCAACATCCATATGACTCAATTTGGTGTATTGAAATTGTAAATAATTTTTCAGATTTTTCTCATCTAATTCACATTCGATAGTACGCCAATTGTGAATTGAACTTTTACGTTTTAGATAGATTAAATCGATCGGAATTTTTAATTTGTTAAAGAAGCGAATAACCGTTTCCGAGAACTTATCAACGGTTATGATATAATAGAGATGTAGTCCATACCCTCTATGATGTTTTTGCATATAAAAGCCGCGTTGCGACAAATTCGCTAAGATCTTAATTTTAATTGAAAGGATATCAAAAATTGGATTTGTTAAATCACATTCAAAAAAGATCAAATTGGCTTTCTTACTATCATAACGACGGACAGTAAAACCAAATACGGATTTTTTATTTATTTGAATGAAGGATTTTAAACCATTAAGAGTGGGAATGATATCTACTTCTTTTAAATCGCCTTCATCAATTGTTACATATTCATGCTCATCAGAACCAATACATAAGCGGATGGATTTTAATTTGAGGTCATAGTTTTTCCCAAAAAGTTCTTTTATGATATCATTAATTGGGAAAATTTCTTGTTCTAAAATTGCCCTTTCTGCCACTACGAATTCGAATGGATAAATTTCCCCGCCAAATGGTGGGAAATTTTTAAGAGGCGCTTCCGAAGCAATGATATCCAGGTTATAATCGAGTAATTCCTTTTTTATTAGGATTTGTTTTTGATTTCTTTTTTCAATGATGACTAAACTCGTATTTTTATTTAAAACAGCCCGAAATTCTTTAGATTTGGTGTCTTCTTTCTTTTTATAATAGGGGGGTAATGATCTCTCCTTACTACGGAACAAATAGGTCTCTCCTTGCTACGGAACAGATGGTTTAAATTTAGACAACGTTGGAAACTTATAAAGGTCGCCCTTTATAAGCATTCTTTTGCCTAAAAGCGCAGGTTTTATTTGGAAACCTACACGAGATCCGATATTATCTTTCATTATCCACAAGGTAATCATCCCTAATAAACCATCGCTATTTATCTTTCCAAAAATTAGGCTTTAAATTTTTTACCTTATAGTAGGACTTTATATTTCTTAATGATGAAAAACCTATATGGTAGAACTAACATTAGAAAAGGCGATTCTTATTGCGATAGGGCTTTCAATTGCAGTATTTATCGGGCTTAATGTAATTATTCCCTTGATAGAATATATCCATAATCTGGGATAAGTTATCTTAATTATTCTATTTTTCTGAAAGAAGCTTAATTCTGAAAAAATCTGTTAGATTTGCTTCTCCTTGGCTAATTTTTTGGATATCAGTCATTTTTATTATAGAAGTTATCTCTTTAACAATAGTTCGCATAGATTTTGTGGAAAAAATTCGAAATCGTTCATTTTTTCGTTCTTCTAGGATATATTCCACACCTTTGTTTTGAATTAGCCGATCTTTTAATTTGGAAATTGGTTTTTTCAATTCTAAAATGATAACTCGCCCAGCACCGGGGAGAGACCGAATGAGTTTTCGTGGATTTCCGACAGCGACAATACCCTTATTTTTCATGAACATACATATCTTTGAACAATATTGGCCCTCTTCAGGATAATGCGTGACAACAACGAGAGATGTACCATATTCTTCATTTAGGTTGACAAGCATATTCCAAAGTTCTTTGCGTAATACGGGGTCCAATCCGCTAGTAGGTTCATCGAGAAACAAAATTTTGGGATGGTGAATCATAGCTATAGCAATACTCGCACGTCTTCGCTCACCTCCAGACAAATTTTTAACGCGCTCGTTTTTTAAATTTAAAATCTTTAAATCTTGAAAAATTTTTTCTGAGCGTTGTTTAATTTCCTTTTTACTTAATCCATATTGTCTTCCGAAATGCTCCATGTTTTCAAAACAAGTAAAATGGGGATAAATTTTACTTAAATCTTGGGGCACATAGCCAATAATATTATGGACTTCAGGATCAGTCGAGGGATAGCCTGCAATGAGGACATTACCTGAAATTTTATCCATCTCGCCAATAATTGCTTTTAAAAAGGTAGATTTTCCAGTACCACTTTCTCCAATTATCCCTAGGATTCCTTTATGCTCCAATGATACTGAAACATTGTTTAAAATGAGTTTTCCCTTGCCTTGAACACTAAGATTCTCAATAATTAAGATAGCATCTGCAGGAGAAATAGATGACGGTTCTACTTCGATTGAGGATGTTTCAGCTATGAAATCACCTGTATAGGAATCAATATATCCATTTATTTTACCTTGAGAAATTAATTGATTAAAAATATCAGAAATAATTTGGTATGGAATTCGTAATTTCTGGGCCATTTCTGAGATAGGAATTCTATGAATTAATGAAATTGATTTTATAATCTCTTCCCGAATCTTAGTTCTAGTGATATATTCTATTTCTTCGCCCGAGATTGATTGACGCATTATGATAGATCCGTCATAAACAAGATCATCAAAAACTTTTTCAATAAAGGATTCTTCTAACCCTAATTTATTAGCGATTATAGTGGGTGTAATTCCAGGAACATTGTCTATTAAATTTAAGATTTCCATTTTTATATAATTAGAACTAATAAATTCCTCATTATTTCTTATAAAAAAGCCTTGAATCTTATTGAACCTTTGAAGCTGGATAAGAGGTTCCATAATCTTCTCTTTTGGTATTTTAAGTTCTCTCGCTACATCAGAAATAGTAATTTTCCCTTCATTCCAAAATAATTGAAGAAGAAATTCCAAGAGATAATTCATCGAGATGAATTCGTCTTTTATAAAAAACCCTTTCAAAGAACCTTGATTTACTAAAAGATTTAACAATTTTTCACATTGAGTTTCTGACAGTTGAATATTGGGAAATAATTCGGAGATCAATTGAGGTAAATCCGATTTTAAGAATCGTATTTTATTCAATCTTGATATAATACCATTAATTTCATTTTCCATGAAAATAATAAATAAATCACGTTTTAAATCAAAAATTCCTATTATTTTTTTCTCATTACATAATTCTTGGAGAGTTTTAATGGTAAAATCTTTGGAAATGTTAAGATAGTTTGAAAGCTTTTTAATATTAATTTCTCGTTGCATGGAATTTCGCCAAGGAAGAGGATCTTTGGGTACTAGGTAAATCCTTATTTAGTTTAATAACTATTATTTTTTTCTAGTTATCGCTTTTCTTTTATCGAGAAGGTGAAGGAATTTGTCTGAGAAAAGTCGGAGAAGATTATTTGCATTGATAAGAAAAGAGTTAGGAAGCCTTATACGCGATAAGCAAGCTTTATTGGTAGTTTTTATACTTCCAATCATAGTTATTGTGGCGATAGGTTTACCATCAGGAGGGAATGGGGATAATGGTACTCCATTGTTAATTGGAATAATTGATCTTGATTCTAGTGAAGGGGATCCCGATTTTGATCTTTCTCAAAATTGGACAATGGTATTAGATTCATTAGAGAATGTAGATATCGTTAATCTCACAAGTATCAGTGAAGCAGAGAATTTGACCCGACTGGGAATAATTAATGGATTTGTGGTAATTCCATATGGATTCGAACAAAACCTATCAGAAGCACTTCCCACATATCTGGATGTATATTACGATTCTGTTGATGCAACTATGGCGGTACAAGTAGTTGAAACTGTAAAAGCTGCAAGTACTAAATTTAAATTTGAGAGTGGCACTTACTGGTTAACAGAGATAGTCTGTTCGCCTGAAGATGTTCCAGTATATGGTTCAGATACCGATATTTTTCATTCAGCTCCTTCAACTGTTACAATTGTTATTTTTGCAACGGTTCTCATGCTCGCATCTCAGAGTATAGTTCAAGATGTAGCATTAGCCCGGATGCTTTTGACGCCAGCGCGAAAAACAGAGGTTATATTCGCCAAATTAGTAGCATATTTATTTATTGGTGCATTGCAAATCCTTTTTATCCTCAGCATTGCGTATTTTGGGTTTGGCATGCCCATTAATGGGAATGTATTTCTGTTGTTTTTCTTACTCTTTTTATTAGCATACACTGCCATAACATTGGGATTAATCATATCATCAATTAGTACTTCACGCCTCCAAGCGTCTCAATATTTCGTGTTAACTTTCGTTTCTATTCTAATTGTTACATGGTTTGTATCAGGAACTACGCGAGATTATATACCCCTCTATATTGCAAAAGTCGGATTTACAGAATTAGCTTACCGAGGACTTTTCTCTTTTACACCATATTATACAAATCTCTTAATTTTTGGGACTGTATGCTTATTAATAGCTTTAATCATATTCCATATACGTAAAACTACAGTGTAAGAGGTGAATCAGGCTATTAAAGAAAAATCTTTCAAAAAATCCTCGATTGTTCTCATAGGTTTATTCATATTTGCAATGTTCAATTTTATATCGTTGCTACGACTTACGACACCGGTTTATCACAATTTAGACAGTTATCATAATTTCAGCAGCATTTTGGATCCCGATTTATCTCCGGATCAACGGTATCGGATGATAATTCTCTTTCATCAGCAACAAGACCTTAATCAACTTTTAAAATTGAATACGATGGATATTATAGTTTTAAAACAATACAGATTAATTCCTGCCCTTCTTATCTTAGCAACACCTATACAAGCTAGACAGTTGATGAATTTAGAGGGAGTTGCTGGAATTTGGCTAGATAAACGCATTAATTATTTACCAAACCCGCAGGTTGATTTAATTAATGTGCCTGGAAGTGACGGAAACATTTTAAACGCTGATGATGTAAATTTTGACCTTACTAAAATCCATGAAAAATACAATGGCAGTAATATCATCGTTGCGATTTTAGATACAGGTATTGATCCTACTCATCCCGATTTAGATGATTTAGATGACAATGAAACCACAAATGAAAGTAAGATAATTAATGGTGTCAGTTTTGTAGAAATGGAACCCTTTTATTTAGGGGATTTTCACGGACATGGGACTTATGTTGCTGGGATAATCGCTGGAACAGGAAATGCTTCAAATGGGGGAATTAAGGGGGTGGCTCCAGGTGCGTTATTGATGAATATTAAAGTTTTAGCATCAAACGGCGAAGGATATCAATCTTGGATAATATCAGGGATAGAGTACGCTGTCACTCATGGCGCGGATATAATTGCCATGTGTTTTAGTGGTCCTGGTTTGCCTAATGACCCTCTTAGTCAAGCTATTGATGCCGCGACGAAACAAGGGGTAGTAGTAATTACTGCAACTGGAGATGATGGTCCTAGTTATAGTTCCATAGGTGCGCCGGGGATGGCAGCTTCTGCAATAACAGTAGGCGCTTATAATCAAATTACGGGTATTGTTGCCCAAAATAGTAGTCGTGGACCAATTTTTGATTTAAGGACAGGCCCAGATCTTATTGCACCTGGAGTAAATATAACATCTTGTCGGGTAAATTCAAAGGATAATCCATTCGAATATCAAATTCCAGAATTTGGAACGCCTATAAATGAGAGTTATACCAGAGCTAGTGGATCTTTTGCGGCAGCGGCATATGTTACAGGTGCATGTGCGCTCTTTCTTCAAGCCTTTAAATTATTAGATCCGATTAGTCTCAAACTCGCATTACAAAAGAATGCTTATGACATTGGTGCGAATCCAAATGCCCAAGGATTGGGAGTAATTGATATTAATTCGACATTTTACTATCTCAATCAGACGTACGGTGAAGATCCTATTGGTATAGATCGCACTTATACACCATCCTTACCTTATTTAGGATTCATTGGTACAGATAACTTGACAATTTTAGATTTCCTCTTCAATAGAAAAATTGGTATTAATTGTAGCATTGGAAGTTATGCCGATTTTGGAGTATTAACGTTTTATAACAAAACTAGCGACTTTAATACTTCTCATTTTCTTTTAGGACGGTTTGGAATCAAATATAACAATCAAGATTTAAAATGGTTTTCAGATATGCATGTTTTACGTGAAATGCATTATGTTTTTCGGGGATTTTATGATCGGGCGCTTTCTATATTAACGGATGAGAAGTTGATATATACAATTTTAATTGAATCATGGGATTTTATCAATACTACTGATGTAAATAACCCTATTCAGAATGTATCGGGGTTTAAAATAAGTATTACATTGAATAATTTGCTTAACACGCCAGTTTCAAATATTTCAATCTTTAATTGGTGGAAAATGGACCTCTTTTTCAATGAAACGAATTATGCGAAAGATGATTGGGGTGCATACAATGACTCTGATGATATCATATATGCGAATGATACATACGAAACAACCCATAATAGAACCTATATCGGCTTCAAAGCCACGATTCCCACAAATGCCTGTGAAGTTGATACGAATTCAACAACATATGATGACATAATTGATGATAATTTAAAATCTCCCAATTTTCAATCTTTTTCCAATGGAGATATTGGCTTGGCATCAAAATGGATACTTGGTACTCTTAATCCAAATGAATCTAGAACTTTTTCCGGTGCTTTGGGGATTGGAAATTCATATAGCGATCTAAGGAATCAAATAGAATGGATTCTTCATAATACAACTACATATAATGTAACAGATATTGTAATTTGTGATTTTAATACATCTATTGGTCGAATGGTTGAAATAAAGAATTCTATCTACACCGATATTCTTATTATAAACGTAGGAACTCTTACCATCGAAAATATTACCACAAAATTCACACTAAACTCTTCCAATTACGATTTTAGCCAGACTTTTACGAATCAAACCTTACAACCCTATCAAATCTGCCATTATTCTGCATCAGCCCTTCCTACAACCAAAGGGGTTTATAACATTAGTTGGTATGCTATCAACACGACTTACGAAGATATACCTCAAGAAATTACGGAGGAGGAGGCTTTTAAACGAGATACTCAACCTTTAGATAATGTAATTATGAGAAACCTATTTATCTATGAGAAACCTAAATTAGATTTAGATAATGGTACCTTAATTTTTCCTAATAATCTGACATTTGATCCACTTATAGTTCAAATGCCTGGAGATTCCATTAAATATAACATATCAATCCTCTCTAATGTAAATATTGATAATATAAGTTTGCAAGTAGATGGTAATGCGAGTGATATGATTACTCTTACTCCAAACTTTATTGAAAATCCGGCTTCTTATTCTTTTATAGATGTTGAAATTAATATCCCTATACTTCAGGAACCAGGATTTTATAATGCGACAGTAACGCTGGTAATAAATGCATCCTTTTCTAAATTTATTCGAATTCAATTCACGGTAATTAATTACACACAAATAAAAGGACGCGTGCTTTTTGATACGTCACACAGCTCTATCAAGAGCCTTCAAGAGTGGAATGAAAGATTAGACAGTATATACGCAAATTATTTCGAATTCTATAAGCTTGCATCTGAAAACTTTTATAATTTAGATGAATTACCATACGGAAGCACTATTACCTCAGATATTCTTTCCTATTATGATGCAGTTATTATCTGCGACCCCGAACAAGGTTATAACGCAACTGAAATTACGGCGTACCAAGATTATGTTAATAGTGGGGGAAGTTTATTTGTCTGGGCAGAAAATCCGGATGAGTGTAATATCAGTTCTTTGAATGCAATCCTCAATATATACGGGCTAAATGTAACTGAAAATACGTCAGAGGGATATTTTTATGAAAATTTATCGACAATGAATCATAAAATAACCCAAAATATTACAGTTCTTGAACTAATTGATTCTGTTAATATTTCAATTACGGGAAAAGCTCAGCTATTATCGAATCATATCGCATTAATTAATTCTTCAGATGACACAAATTCAAAAATTCTGCTTGTCGGAGATAGTGACCTCTTTACCAATGCTCATTTAACATCTCAAAATAATTCACAGTTTGTATTAACAAGTTTTCAATGGTTAATGAGCAATACTATTAAAATCCAAGTAGAGATATACTCCAATTATTCTTCAGATATTATCTATTTGGGCGATAAAGTCCATATTAGTATCAATGTTCTTGTCCCTAATGGTAGTAAACCTGTTAGTTCTAAAGCTATTTTAGCTGCTGCAATTATTTTTCCGAATAAAACCATTTATTACAACTATTTTTCATTTTACCTTCGCGATGGATGGCATACCATGTTCTTCCTTACAGATATTGCGAATCAAACGGGGTGGTATAATTTAATTCTATTTGTTAAACATGTTTCGGGCGTATCACTCTATAATACATCCATTCCAGCATTTTATGTGAATGCAAGTGCAGCTCCACAGCCACCAAGCGTAGAATTAGAGCCACCTCCCGAACCTATTTTCCCTCCTTTAGTAGGATTCGTTTTTATTTGGGGTATTCTTTCTATTTTTCTGGTAATATGGGTGTATAATATAGTAAAATTAAATAGAAAAATTAAAACAATTTCATAACTCAAGAAATAATGAGCATTGGTGGTATAAATCATTTAATTTTAATTTTTTGCTTACAGATTGTACAATGCGCCATTTTTTGGGTTTTTAATAAGTAAAGTACATCTTCGGATAATACAATTCCACAGTATGGACAATGTTGGGGTACGACAATGTCTGGGAGTTTTACTCCTTCGATTTTATTATAACATACGGTGCATACTGTTGGTTTTCCCTTTCGTAAGATATCCCGAGCTCCTTGTGACAATTCAGTTCCGCAGGTGGGACAGGTCATAGGAACCTTTGCAACTTCAGGATTTAATTCAACCCCAATTTTGATTGTAAAATAGTGACTAAAGGTAGCCCGCTCTGAATTAATGTAATTCAGCTTTAGTCCTAATTGATAGAGTGAATCGAGAAAAATTTGTCCCTGTGAATCTAAATCTTCCAAAAACACTTCTATTTCTTCACGTCCTGTCCTAAAAAAATAAGTAACGCCTGGCATACCTCCAATTTTCGCAATTATTTCTTCATTTAGATTTTCAATCGAAAGTCGAAGGAAATGTCCATTACTTGGTAATGTAGAAACTAAACTATCTACGGACCCGAAATCAATCACTTCACCTTGGTGTAAAATTACAATGGAATTACAAATTGATGCAGTTTCAAGATCGTGCGTAACCAGAATTAAGGAGAGATTTAATTTTTGGTTTAATTCTTTTAGATAATTAAGGACCTCGAATTTTAGATGAGCATCTAAGCCAGTTGTAGGTTCATCGAGAATAAGTATTTCAGGATTATTAATCAATCCAATTGCGATAGAAACGCGTTTTTGTTCGCCCCCAGATAAACTTTTGACAGGTCTTGAATAAACTTCTTCTGATAGTCCTAAAACAGAAAAATATTTCTTAGCACGCTTAATGATGAGATCATCATCAATGTTATACATTCGTCCGAAGTAAAATAAGTTCATCATAGCACTCATTTCAGGATATAAGTTCTCCGATTCAAATTGAGGCACATAACCAATGTTTGAGATTAATTTGCTCTTATCTTTCATTGCATCATGGCCGGCAATAATGACTTTTCCTTTTTTCGGCTTTAATTGAGACGTCAACACTTTTAAACAAGTAGATTTGCCTGCACCACTCTTCCCAAAGATTCCTAAAATTTCACCTTTCCGGAGAGTAAAAGAAATATCCTTTAGGATCTTTTTTTTATCTAAAATTACATCAAGATTCTGAATCGTAATCAAATTGTCTTGTCCGATCATACCTTTTTCACAAGTCTTGATTTATAAGACGAGGCGTTTTTATGACGCGCATAATTTCAGCCTTTAATTGTTCTAATGTTACAAATTCATCATTTTTCACCGTGAAAACTCCTTTGATTTCTTCAGCGTCTATCATATTTTTTAGGAGTTTTGCTATTTTTTTTGGCGGTTGATTAACAATTTGGGCTAAATCACTTATTTTAAATCGTCCTGCTTCAATTGCGAAGTTTTTCACCGCGATCCGAAGTGACGAATCATTCAATGTATCTCACCTTCGGAATAAAAAAAATAGAAAGTTAAAGGTTTTTTATTATTCACCGCCAGTAAGAGCGCCACCGATTGCGCCCACGGCTACCAAGATACCTGCTGCGAGTACTAAATCAATAATGACACTACCAAATGCATCCATTATAGCCCACCAAAGTTGTAATGCCGTGAAATCAAAGAAAACGCCAACAGCTATTTGCAAAAATAGAAATAACCCAAAGCTGATAATGCCTACCGTGGCTCCTGCTTTCGCGCCTTTTGCGATGAGCCCTCCAATAAAAGCGCCTGCGCCAAGTGCAGCTAAAACAGACAAGGTACCTCCGATAATCATAGTATAAGGATGAACCATTATTAAAAAGGCACCCTGAAATACTGAATAACCGTAAGTCTCAAGTTCAGAAACAGGTATTCCTAGAGTAACGAATATTACAACAGCACTTGCTGCAATAATGCAAAATAAAACTCCTGTTAAAACGCGTCCAGCACCCATTAAATCACCTTATATTTTAAATTTTGAATACATTAACAATTGTACTTTAAAATTCTAATTTTTTCTACTTAATCTTTGTGTTTTGAAGTCCAGAATTTTATAATTTCTTTTGCTAATCTTCCAGGTGCATCTGGAAGTGAGACGATTCTTGCTCTTAACCAAGGACTTAGAAATTTTTTGTAAAATGGAAGATTATATCGGTAATCGAGCAAAATTATGATACCTTTGTCAGTTAATGTACGAATGGGGCGTCCTGCTGCTTGATTTGCGCGCCTAAAGGCGGGTATATTATAGGCATAGTCTTTTCCTTTTTGAGAACCACCATAATAGTCAATTAATGCTTTAATTCTCGCTGATGGTTTAGCAAACGGGATACCGCATAAAATTACTCCGTTCATTAAATCACCTGGAAAATCCTCTCCTTCTGCATTTCGTCCGCCACAAACGCCCAATAAGACCGCACCTTCATTCTGGGATCTTAATTTAAATTCTGCAATCATTCTATCATTTTCTACAGAAGAAGTATTTCTCTGTTCGCAAAACACTTTTTTTCGCTTGATTTTTTT
>SUPS01000274.1 GCA_005191415.1 Candidatus Helarchaeota ASGARD archaeon Hel_GB_A | reverse complement strand
TACTATTAGTTTTTAATTATTTTATAAGTTTTCAAAATTTTAAGGAGAATTCCTCACCAATTACTGAAGTGTTACCTCCAACCTCTAAATTATACCCATCTGCACCTGTAAATGTTACAAAGCAAGGGGATTGGTATATACTTACGAATAACATTCTTCAATTCAAGATAAATACCATTTCAGGAGAGCAGCAATTCAAATCTCTTATAGATAACCTTATTTTTTGGGATGGTATATCCAATGAACATGCTATTGAAATAATCCACTATGATGGGAACGTATCAGGAGTGAAGCAAGATTTTACACCTGTTTTCTCTTTTTCAGCAGTAAATGGTTCAAATTATGCAGAGATCTTGCTTGAATATTCGACATCTGCAGGCTCTGAAGTTACTGGAATAAATATAACCTGTCGATATCGGATGTATTCGAATGATTATGGAATGGAAATGAATTATACTGTCGAAACGCCACCAAGCCTCCCCGCAGGAAAAGCTATTAAAAAAATTACTGGAATGGGGCGATTGAAAATTCATCAAGCGATCCTGGATACAGGAAATGATGGCTATATCGTCCTTCCACTACGTTCCAGTGGCATATTGATTCCTCTTGATTACATAAACCAAAAAATAACTGAGGATCCTATCAAAGGGGAATATAACGCACTTTATCCGAAGGATTGGACGATGCAGTTTCTGGGGATTGTTTATGGACCAGCAACGCTCTTATTCTAAAGAATGCACTATAAAGTTCCAGAATACCTTCCCAGATCTTTCGTATATTGAATTAAGGGATTACATGATAATTTCACAAAGTAATGCGCGATACAATGTGCCCTATTTTTGGAAATTTCGACTTTTACCTCAGAATTCAGATTATGTAGATGTGGCGAAAGCATATCGGTCTTGGGCTATTACTTCACCGTTCTATAAATCCATAGATGAGAAAATTCGCCAACATCCAAGCCTTAAAAATATCACACGCACGGGAATTGCACTTCAAGGACAGCACTGGACCTCGATGGGTAATCCTTGGGGGTCATTTAGTTGTAGCATAGACGCTATGAAGAATTTGAAATCTATGTATGGTCTTACACATGCAATAATTCATGAAACTGAATGGCGAAAAGATCATTCAGGACCAAAATGGGATGATTATTACCCTGAATACCTGCCACCATCCAATGTCCGTGGTGGTCAGACTGCATATGAGGAATGGGCTACTTGGCTTGTCCAAAATGGATATATTTTACTCCCGCATACGGATTCTGCGATATGGGATGATCGTGGAACTGAGTATTATAGCGCAGATTATCGCGCCCTGGATTATTCGGGAAATCCTGAACGCGAACTATATTGGAGCACCTCAAGTTGGTTCATGTCACAATATGCCATTAGAAATGTTGAAACTACCATCACTAATAATATTTTAGCTCTTGGTGCGGCAGGTAGGTTTTTGGATATGTTAGGAAGAGGTGTCACCTTGTTTGGCGAAGATTATAACAGCTATATTCCTGCAAGTTATCGCCCGTATGGGAAGGTTTGGAGCACTAAACAGCTATTAAATAATTTGAACGCAACTGGTGCGATTCTCGGAACTGAAGCTTTCGTCGAACCGCTCAATCCATATTTTTCATATTTTAGTGGACGAATGTGGCAGCCTTTTGTCAATAATTTAGAGGAATATTTCTATTTCCGTAATAATACTGAAACACGATACGGGCAAGTTCCCCTCTGGTCGCTTGTCTATCATGAAATTGCTTTAATTTCGGACCATGACTTACTCCATTATAGTAGTCTCGATACATATCTCCAATCAGAACCATATATTGAATATGGGAGAATGACGAGATTGGAAAATGTCGAGAACGGCGCTATGATGACTATCGATACCATGAGCGTTCTCTCGTACAATTCATTTGTAAGGGAAATTATTGATTATCAAAAGCAATATTACCATGAAATTTACAATGCAGAACTTATTGATCATTATTTCATCAATGATGGAATTGATCTTGAAAATCCAACAACTTGGAAAGTTGCGGTATCTGTCTTTAAGAATCCAAATAATGAGTATATTATTTCCGTTTGCAATTACGGTTCTTCCACTTTTACTAAAACTTGGGTGGATAGCAGCTCTTCACGAACTGTTTCCATAACTGGACTTTCTCCATTAGACTGGGTAACCATCCTTTACGATACCCCTACAGATGATTTGAACTTGACTGTTATGCCATCCGCAACTAATATTAAGTCTGGCGAATCAATTACTATTAACATCACCGTAAAAGACAGCTCAAATACTCCCAGACCGAATGTCCGTGTTGAAATCATCATCGGATGGGAAACTTTTATTGTAACCACGGATATCCAAGGCAAAGCTACCTTAATAGTAACTCCTGCTTCTTCAGGGAATCTGATCGTGGAAGTCGTTGCTCTTGAAGATGGATTTGATTTTAGTCGTTATACATTTGCCTTAACAGTTCAGGCTTCTAAAATTCCTGGCTTTGCTATTTGGCTTTGTTTATTTGGATTAATTTTTCTAATAATTGAGTTTGCAAGCTTAAAAAAAAATTTAGGCTAAAAATTATTTGATGGTTTCAAGTCTTTTTCAAATTTTCTAAAATCCAATTATGTATCGTATTATTCCCACTAACGACAAGACTGTAGGGCTGATTCAAATTGAATGCAGGCTTCAATTCATTTCCTTTATCATCTGTAATGATACCACCTGATTCTTGGATTATAAGGCTGGGTGGTAAGATATTTTCAATCGTTAAACGATTGCGTATATCAATGTGAGCATCTAAACTCCCTTTTGCCACTAAAGACATAGCGGTAATAGCGCTACCTAATGAGCGCACTTGATGGATTTTGGGAATTATATTAAGTAAATTTGGATAATTCTTTAAATTTGAGTGGCTCAACTCGAAATTAATTATAAATGTATTCGGTTTAACGTGTTTTGATCCAGTTATTTGTTGAGAATTACAATACGCGCCTTTTCCTTTTAATGCGATAAAACATTCAGCTGTAAGGAAATTTCCAACAAAAGATGCAATAACATTCTTAATGGATAATTGGTTTATACCAGTTAAAAGGGCGATTCCAACCGAAAAAATATTTAATCCTTGTTTTACATTGACAGACCCATCTACAGGATCGATTATAAATGTGAATTTTGGCTCATTTCCGCCAATTAAAATTGATTTACTTTCCTCAGAGATTATCTGCGCTGGTATTGGAAAGTTTTCTCGTAAATAATCAATAATTAAATTGTTCGCTTCAATATCGAAGCCATATACTTGGTGTGCCTTAATATTTTTATCTAATTTACCTGTGGAATAGGATTTCTTGCTAAAAAAATGTAATAACTGGTCAAAAAGAGTTTGAAAAATATAATTAAAGTTGATATTAGAGAGGAGTTTCATTGATGAATCCATAAAAGTTTAGCCTCATTCACTAGAAATTGATTTATTTAGGAAATATACACGCTGAATTACTTTTAAATTGGTAACACAGGCGATATATAGGATTGCCAAGAATAGGGCGAAATACCAGAAAAAAGCCGCAATCCCTCCCAGCATTAGGACAAAATATCGGAAATCGCGTCCCTCTATAGTCCTAGAAAATTCATGGGGCAGAAGCTTTGCAGATTTTGTTGCGGTATAACTAATCATAAAACTTCCTATTATTGCTAGTAAGCCAACGACAAATAAAAGAGTGATGGTATTTGGAAAAGTCCAATGAATTTGAAGATAATAAATAATCATAACCAAGATGAATCCATCGGCATATCTATCGAAAACCGAATCCAGAAGTGCCCCCGTTTTGGATGATTTATTTTTCAGACGGGCAATTTCGCCATCGCAACCATCAATAATGCTTGACAATTGGATTATAATTCCTCCAATCAAGGGAAACGAAAAAAAGATAAAGGTACCTCCTATGAGTCCAAGTACAAAACAGAAAACAGAGACTGTTGTAGGAGCAATATTTGGATAGATCCAAAGTAAAAAATGAGTTATATGGATTGATACTTTCCGATTAATATATCGAGAAACAATCCCATCAGAGGATTTCGTCAGATTCGGTATTTTCCTCATCTACCGCCAGTTGTTGGAGTAATAGTTCGATATCTTCTTTCGTGTCAAGATCCATCCAGAAGTATCCACTAACATCGCATGATAGCACTTGCATTTGGTCTTTGATACATTGAGTTACTAGATCACTAATGCCAATTTTATACTGTTTTGTGACTAATTTTTCCAATACAGAGAATATCGTTTTCGACATAGCAAAAACGCCAGTATCAATTGCTGAATACGTATCTAAATTTTTCCCAATTTTACAAATTCGATTCCCTTTCAGGAGTACTTTAGTTGCTTCTTCTGGATCAGTAAGATTTGCTATTGAATCTGTTGCTAGGATGATATCTCCTTGTTCCGCCATTTCACAAACACTTTTGTAAATTTCTGTATCCACTACATGATCAGCCATTAATAGAAGAAATCGGTCTCCCTTGATATAATCTCGCGCACAGAATAGCGAATATCCATTTTCTCGTTCAACTTGATCGTTTGTTACAAAGACCAGTTCTACTTCTTCAGAATAGTTTTCCTTTAAATAATTTATTAATTTATCTTTTTGATAACCAACAACGAAGATTATTCGATGTATATCTAAATAAAATAATTTTTTTAAGATATAATCAATTATGGGAATACAATTAAAAGGAATGAGTG
>SUPS01000273.1 GCA_005191415.1 Candidatus Helarchaeota ASGARD archaeon Hel_GB_A | reverse complement strand
ATTCAAAGAAATTCAGAAATTAATATCAAATCTTATCTCTTAATTACAAGATGCCCTTTCTCGCCACCATTTTTTCTCGTGCTTCTTCCTCTAATCATTTAAAATTTTTTCGATAGATTTCAAGAAGTTTTATAATAGTCGGTGCATTCATCTTAAAATAATTTGAGCTAACTTTATCAACCTTTAGCGATTTATAGTTGTAATAATATGTATAAATTGAATATTGTGGATTGAACAGGTGATTCATTGTCTAAAGAAGAGGCAGGTGTTAGATTAGTAATTTCAGATCCCAAAATAGGGAAAACAAGGCAAATTGAGGTAGATGATAAGAAGATAAGACCCCTTATCGGTAATAAAATTGGCGATACCGTTTCTGGAAACCCATTTGGCTTTCCTGGTTATGAATTTCAAATCACAGGGGGAAGTGATTCAGATGGTGTGCCGATGCGCTTCGATGTTCATGGCGGGGTGCGCAAAAAAATCCTTATGAGTAAAGGGCCTGGTTATCATCCTAAACGGCGTGGGCTTCGTCGTCGCAAAATGGTCTGTGGAAATCTCATTACCGAGGAAATGGCACAAATAAATCTGAAGGTCGTTACATGGGGTAAAAAGCCCTTGTTTGAGGAAAAGGAAGAGAAAGCAGAAAAAGAAGAGAAAAAGGTGCTGTTCCCTATCAAAATGGACTAGTAAAAACTTGGAGGAAAATTCTTTGCCATCATTAAAAAGAGGTCAATGCGAGGTAAATATCGGCACGGTCGGTCATGTTGACCATGGAAAAACTACAATAGTTCAACAATTAAGTGGTGAATGGACAGATCGCCATTCTGAAGAAATGAAACGAGGAATTTCTATTAAACTAGGATATGCTGATGCCGATTTCCTAAAATGCCCCTCCTGCGAAGCCCCTGAATGTTACACTACCTCCAATCTCTGTGAAAATAATTTATGTCCAAAATGTGGCTCTGAATTAGAGCTTCTGCGCCGTGTATCATTTGTAGATGCACCAGGACATGAGATTCTAATGGCTACGATGATTTCAGGCGCGTTCATTATGGATGGTGCCTGTTTGGTCATCGCCGCAAATGAACCATGTCCGCAACCTCAAACGCGAGAGCATTTCGAAGCTTTACAGATTGCAGAAACAAAAAATATTGTTGTTGTTCAGAATAAAGTGGAATTGGTTCCAGTTGAAAACGCTAAGAATCAATATTATGATATTAAAAATTTCATTAAGGGGAGTTTTGCCGAACATGCCCCAATCATTCCAATCTCCGCCATTCATCGGGCAAATTTAGATGTATTGATTCAAGCTATAGAGGAACAAATCCCAACTCCCAAGCGGGATCTTTCTAAACCAGTTCGGATGTACATTGCCCGGTCTTTTGATGTAAATAAACCAGGGACGACGATTGAGAATCTCGTAGGCGGGGTGTTGGGTGTAACTGTGAGTCAAGGGGTATTAAATTTAGATGACGAAATTGAAATACGCCCCGGACTCAAATTAGAGGGTAAGTATGAACCAATTACTACAACTGTTACCAGTTTACATGCAGGTGGAAATGTTCCTCTGGAGAAAGCGGTACCAGGTGGTTTAATTGGTGTAGGAACATTACTTGATCCCTCCCTTACCAAAGCAGATGGCTTGATTGGACATATTGCTGGAAAACCTGGAACTTTACCCGAAACCAGGAATGAGTTAGAATTAGATATACAATTATTAGAAAGGGTTGTTGGTGTTAAAAAGAAATATGAAGACATGTTGAAAACCGAACGGATAAATGAAAAAGAACCTTTAATGCTTAATGTCGGTATTTCAATGACCGTTGGAATTGTTACATCAACAACATCAGATCATATAGCATTAACTTTAAAACGACCTGTCTGCCCTGAAGAAGGCCAAAGAGTTGCTATAAGTCGCCAAATTTCGGGTCGCTGGCGTCTTATAGGGTTCGGTACGCTTAGTTAATCGCTCAAATATTCATTTCTTTTAATAAATGGGGGTTTCCATTAATTACGTTAAAAATTTTACTCGATACAAATTTTTTACTAATTCCTGCCCAATTTGGAATTGATATTTTCGAGGAATTAAATCGTCTTATCTCTAGAAAATTTGAATTACTTATCTTCCAAGGAATTCTTGATGAATTAAAAGAACTCTCCTCTATTTCAATTAAACGGCAGAAAGAAGTCAAAATAGCGTTCGAAATTGCAAAAAAATGTAAAATAATTCCAATAAATTCTTATGAACTTTCTTCAACTGATGTAGATGATATAATTTTCCAATTGGCTAAAATAAATAAATGGATCGTTGCTACTAATGACCGTACATTACGGAAAAAATTACGCGCCCATCAAATTCCTGTTGTATTTTTACGACAAAAAGCTTACTTAGCAATTGATGGCGATATTCCTAACTAACTTTTAAATATCTTTAAATAAGAATCAAAAGATATCGATCGAAACTAAATTATAACTTCAAAACAAAATATCTATCGGCATTGGTTAAAAATAAAAATATAAAAAGCAAAATTGATTTAACTTTACAACTATACAGCTAGTCGTAAGACTGAATATACAAAGATTTTTTTTCTGGATAGGTAGGTTTTAGATTGTTTAAAGTTATCACCGTACGCGATATTGTTCGTATTCCCCCGCATCGGTTTGAACCGCGTGAAGACTTAGAATCTGTAGCGCTAGATATCGTCCGAAAAGATTATGAAGATAAGATTACAGGTGATTTAGGTTATATTATCACTGTAATCGATATAATCGATATCGGCACTGGAAAATTAATACCAGGAGACGGCGCGGCATATCATAATATCACATTTAAAATATTAGTCTTTAAACCAGACTTACATGAAATCGTCGAGGGCGAAATCGTTGAAGTCGTTGATTTCGGGGTTTTTGTACGACTTGGCCCCTTAGATGGTCTATGTCATGTAAGCCAAATCACAGATGACTTCATAAATTATAATCAAAAGAATGCAACCTTACTTGGGAAAGAGACTGGGCGAATTCTCGCGGCTAAAGATCGCGTGCGTGCGCGGATTGTTGCGGTTTCTATTGGAACTGGTGGGTCAAGGTCGGGGAAACTTGGACTTACAATGCGCCAACCATTCCTCGGAAAAATTGAATGGATTGAAGAAGATATAGATCGCATCCTACATCCCGAAAAATACGAGAAAATGAAGGAAGAAGAAGAAAAGAAAAAAGTAGAAGAGAAAGCTAAACCGAAAAAAACTAAAAAGAAAAAACGAAAATAATGGATTAATAAATTATGAAAATAGAGTGAGGAATTTATATTCGCGAAAAAGCTTGTCGAATCTGTCATCGATTAGAATCTGAAAAACAGGTATGCTCCTCCTGTAAAACGGGACATCTCTCTCCAGACTATACTGGACTTGTTATTATTATTAACCCTAAAGGGTCTAAAATTGCAGAAAAATTGAAAATCCATGAAACTGGAAAATACGCTCTCAAGGTAAGATAAATGGAACGCCGAAAGTTTCTTCTCCGATTAACTGATGAGCTCCGAATAGAGTTAAAGAAACCATTAGGACTTCTTATCGAAGGGAATGAAAAAGAAACAACTAAAAAGGCAATGAAACTTTTGGATGGAAAAAATCCCCCTTTAATTGTTGGTGTTGGCGATGTATGTGTTCGGAGCCTTATTGAACGGGGTATAAAACTCGATGTTTCAATACTTGACGGCAAAACTTTACGTACAAGTGAAGAATTTGTTGACGTCCCCGCTGATGTAACGATTGAACTTAAGAATCCTCAAGGGTATCTTGTGCCTGAAGCATGGGATACTATCGAGAAAGCTTATAAATCTCAAATTCGCACAGAAATCTTTGTAAAAGGCGAAGAAGACCTCTTAACCCTTCCATGTGTCCTTCTAGCTCCCCTTAAAAGTATCGTTTTTTATGGACAGCCCCCGATCCCCTCGTTCAATATGAACGCTGGCTTGGTAATGATAACCGTAACCCAAGAGAAGAAGGAAGAGTTTTTAGGCTATCTTAATGCGATGGAAGTTGTCAATAAAATTTAAAACCGTACTCTAATTAATGAAAGTTGAAAAGTGATATGTGAAAAAAAGATGTCATTGAAAATAATAATTGAAAAAGAATTTGATAACCCGCTCTTGAGTCGCAAACAGATAAATTTCAAAATATTACATCAGAGAATGCCTACTCCCACTCGAATTGAAGTCAAGAAGAAACTTGCGGCTCAATATAACGTAGATCTCGAAAGAGTCATTATTTCAAAACTTACCCCAAAGTATGGACAAGAATATACTGTGGGTTATGCCAAGATTTATGACAGCGTTGAAAAAGCTATGGAAATCGAGCCTAAATACATTATAAAACGAAATCAACCCAAAGAAGAGAAGAAAAAAGAAGAATAAGGGTAGATATAGATGAGTGTTCACAAGTATTATAAAATAACTGATGATGGAAAACTGATTCGCTTAAATCCTTTTTGTCCTAGATGCGGACCTGGTTACTTCATGGCGCAAAATTATGATCGCCTCACCTGCGGGCACTGTGGCTATACTGAATTCAAGAAAAGAACACCAAAAAAGGAAACTACTTCTGAAGAATCAAAGAAATCGTCTGCCAAAGCTGAAGAACCTCAAAAAGGCAAAAAGAAACGGAAGAAACGGTAAGATTTTCCATTTTTTACAAATTTAAAATAAAAAAAATTAAAAATTTTAGGTTTAAACTTCAAAGATTCTTTTCGCTTTTTCCTCT
>SUPS01000037.1 GCA_005191415.1 Candidatus Helarchaeota ASGARD archaeon Hel_GB_A | reverse complement strand
GTTTAAGATCATTCCTAATCTGGTAAAAGATTTAATAAACTCGATTCTCTTGTCTTGAAATTGATAAATTAAACCCAAGATCATCCCTCCGAGCGAAATAAACCACAAAATTCCGATACCAACTACTATTGCTTTCATGTATCCAGATATGTCTATTCCCTTTGTCAATACAAATAATAATACAGCAGAAGTGACTATAAAAATTCCTAGAAGAATCCATATAATAGTAATGTCACGTTCCCTTTCTGCGTTAATCTCATTAATCAATTTAATTTTTGAAATATTAAAAGCTTTCTCGTATGATTTTTCAATTGATTCACCCGCTAACATCAATTTATAGAATTCATATAAAAAATATGCACCTGGTACTTGGGGAATGTATCCCGTTCCTCCTATAACAATATCTACTCCCCTATCAAGGCAGGCATTTACTAATTCACCGGAATATGCAGACAAACACGCGAATAACCCCATCAATTTTAGATTAAATAAGCCTTTTGATAATTGAAAATTGTCAATTATCTCTGTTGCATTTAATTTGTCAAAAACTAATTCAAGATGTGATCCATTTATTTCATCATAATCCCCATGCCCAAGATAAGAAAAGATTGCACTTGTAGCCGAATTATTAATTGTTGTTAATCCATTGATTATTTGAGCTTTCGTAATATCTTTATAAACTAAGGTTGAATTGAAATATTGGTCTACAAGACTTGCAGTAGCATCAGATTTAGGTTCCACATTCCCATGATATGCTATTAATCCCGGAAATCCTAATGCTAACATTGATTTTCTATTTATAAACGTAGCATTCACTGTCTTTGGGCCTCTCCTTAATGTTTCAATTGAAATAAACCCTGCAATCAATCCTACTTTATATATTGCCTCAGAATTGAATAGTTCGGATCTAAATTTTACCGATAATTATAGGAATATTAAGATCGAAAATTTCGTTATGAATTCATTCGATGTAATAATTCCAGTAAAAATCTGCATATACTCCTTCTTGATGGATAACGATCTGCACAAGTTTTATGTTTAAAAAAAAGAGTTTAAAATTTAAATTCCTAATTTCTTTCTTTTCTCTTCGATATGGTTGATGATGGCATCAACCGCCTTAACTGCATTGGTTTCAACGTTCAATAATCCGCCCGTTATCTCTTTACAATCAACAGTGAGGAGTTTTACTAAATCTGGACCTCCCGTGACGGTGGGAACCGGATTAACATAGGTAAATAATCCTAAGGCTAAAGCAAATATTGCATCAATAGTCGCCTTCTGCTCCATATATTCAGGTGCAGCAGCTGCCACAGGCAGATCGGGTATTGGTACATCTCCTAATGCCTGAGAAATAGCAGCTAACAAATCTGCCAGCCGTCCTGTATCAGTACATGTTCCAAAGCTTAAAACTGGAGGTATATCTAATTTTTCACAAATGGATTTAAGTCCTGCTCCTGCTAAATCCTTCGCCTCGGGCGTGCAAAGTCCTGCAACTTGCATTGCGGCGTTACCACAACCCATTGAAAGAACTAGAATATCTCGTTTTATCAATTCTTTGGCAACATTTATACAATGTACATCTTGCCCATAGTTTCTGAGAGAAGTACAAGAGACCAATCCAACCACTCCTCGAAGAGTACCATCCTTTATAGCATTCAGTAATGGATCAAGGCTACCTCCTAGCGCTTTTAATATGCTTTCTGTGGAAAATCCTACAACAGCCATCCCCGTTGGTAACCCCACTATAGGTTCCACCGTTTCATGGCGTTCTTTGAAGTTATCAATTGCCATTTGAAGCAATTCTGCTGCTTGCTCTTCGGCTTTACGCGGGTCATAGTTTATCCGTTCTGTAATTCCCTCAAAAGCCACTAATTCACTGACTGGTATTAACTTAAACTTATATTTTTTAGCATATTGAGGATCAACAGGCATAGAACAATTCATGTCGCACGCAAAAAGATCTACACACCCACTAGCGAGGACAGCTTCTTGCATAATCCAATTTCCAGTATATCCATAAAATACATCATCCATTTCCCATCGTTGAATCATTTCCTGCCCTGTTTCTATATTTGCAATGATCCGTAGTCCTTTCGCCCCGACGGCTTTTGCTTTCTCTTGCCATTCTGGTTTCCGTGCCAGCTGCACCATTGCAAACCCTATAAATGGTTCATGCCCATTTGTCAACGCATTTACATAATCAGGGTCTAACACTCCCAAATTAACTCGCATTTGATGAGGTCGAGGAATTCCAAAGAGTATATCTTGACAATACTCATTCACGATCTGACTTTGATACGCCATAGCTATTCCTAATCGCATTGCTTTTAATGCTAAACTTGCATAGTAGCCATCGACATTGGTTAAGCAGGAACTATTTGCAAGCATCATTTCCCCATAGATACCTCCGGGGAAAATTCCTAACCTCTTCCATCGCTCTTTTCGTTCTTCAGGTGCCAGAGCATCAACTATTTTGCTAGGTTCATAATATTTACGATTGAAATCCGCCTCAACAAAATCGCAGAGCCGAATCGCCACTTCCTCTATTGGTCCTGATGCATTCAACCCGAGTCGATCTGCAAACCATCTTAACTTGTCGTGCTCTTTAATTTGATATGGTGATTGCCCTGTTGCAGTTGCTCGAAGCGTTTTAATTGTCTGATCCGTATGGTAATGATATGTTGATGCCCCAAGGATATTTCTTAGCAACATCATTCGCATTGCCATACCATCCGCCGTAATTCCACAAACTCCTCGTTTATCCTTTGAAGCATCTGCACGACATGGACCATTCGAACACAAATCACATCGAGCTCCTGTTAAACAAAATGGACACCGCTTGTCAGGATCCCCACCAAACCCTTGTGCAACGAATCGATCCCATATATTATTCATCTTATCTTTTTTGATTCGCTCATATACTTTACGAACCGATTCATGATACGAAATTCGTTCACCTTCCAATTCATCACCTTCCTAATCTTTTTATTTTCATCTAAACACTTAACATTAACACTGTTATAACTTATAAAAAAAGTTATGCGAACCTGTTCAGAAAATAATCTGATTTTGGAGCACATAAATTTTTAAAATAATTTAATCTCGGAACTTACTAATTTTAATATTGGTAATAAATACTTATTTCCTAGGTGATTTTCATTTTGTTTTTAAAGATATTTCGCGGGTTTGTGCTCATAGTATAAAGCCCATTTTCTTTCAAGATCTCATTAATCGAATAGATTCGTATTCGCAATATCATACTGGGGAACAAATCAAAAGTATTGTGAATAATGAGGGGGCTATTATTCCTGCTCAAAATTGTTCAGCTGTTCTTTCAACCGAGAAAGAATCCAAGCAACAAAGAGGAGTTGTATTCCTCAAGCTTGAAGATAATAATTTCTTCCCCATAGGTGTGTGGCCAAACAAGTTTGCAGATGATGTTATTGCAAATCCCCGAGTACTTTTAGAATACATCGAGAAAATTGTTCAACAACCAGAAAAGTTTGATGATGTAAGATATTTGATACCTGTTAAGTTAGGTGAAATATCTGATGAACCTCCGAAACAAGTTCTGTGGTCCGTAACTTTGGAAGGTAAAATACCTGAAACTGAAGATGATTGGGTATTAGAATTCGTTGATTTAAAACAATTCCGAAAATTAAAACAACTAACAACTCGCTACTTCCAAGACCTCATGAAAACTATCGAATTAAATGCACACTACAAAATTATACGCCCCATAGAACAAGAAATCATCAAAGAGGAACCAGTAACATTTTGGTTACCAATTTACAAAGAAGGCGTCACTTCGTTATTACCACAAAATGATGGCTCCTTTGTTGATTGCCATGAACTTACAGCTGATATTATTGTTTTAAGCCACTTTTTCGCAGATCTAGGAAAAAACGCAGAAACCTATAATCATTATCAATTAGCTGATGGAATACTTGAATTTAAATCGCAAACAAATTCCATCTTATCCCATGAGCAATTTGCTTTTGTCGTAAGCACTAAGAAGGACAATTCCAATTATGGTTTGCTCTTCCTAAAGAAAAATGGGAAATATTCTCTTCAAGGCATGTGGCCAAAATCATTTTTTCAAGCATATCAGAAAAATGATAGAATTCTCTTCGAGTTATTAGACTCGCTTATAAAGGTCCCATCAAGCTTTAAATCTGTAAAATTTTATGTTCCCTCTTAATCTAGTTGCCCCTTCATTATCTTTTTCCATTTTCTTAATTCTTCCAACATATGCCTCTTTAATTCAGTCAATGAAGTAAATTGTTTATCGGCTCTTTGGGATTCTAATTTAGGTTTAATACTACTTGTAGAGGGCTTATTAGAATATGTGGGCTTTACAGAAGATTTTATTTGAATCACTTGCTGGACCTTTTCTTGTACTGGAATCTGGGATGATATAGGTATAGTACTTATACTTTTCTTCGTTTGCATAACTATTTTTTTATATTTTTCTTGTTGGCGACGTTTGTGTTCAACCAGTCTCTCATATAATAATTCAGAAGAATTTGCTGGATAATCAAATCCTTGATAACCAAGCTGTTTTTCAATTATACTTAATGATTTTAAGAAATGGTTGATTGAAACAGATAACTCATTCAGTGTCCTTCTAAAAGTACTAATAGATTCATAGAAAAAATCGGATATACTTTTAAGGACCTCTTTATCTGTTTTAGATTTATTTAATTCTACAATTTTAGCCATTTTCCTACTCCTTTTTTTTTTAATTGTATTATGTAATTTGTAACACGTAACTAGTAATCATCATACTTTTTAAATAATTGTAATTTGTTTATATATAGAGCTAATCACTTGATTCGTATCTCATGGCTCTTAAAAATATGGGAAAGTCATTTTATGCCAAAAGGTAAGAAAAGATCTAAAAAAGATCCCAAACTTGGAAATCAGGAAGAGACGAATGATACTGCTCCGAAAGAATTAGGGGAACGAAAAGAGGGATATGATGAAATTACGCAAGAATTAAAATTAACCTTCAGCCTTCCAAAATATGGACTTAAAAATAGAACGATGACCGTCATGACTCGAATTGATCAAGAGACTTCAAAAATAATTGATGCATTAGTAGCACTGGAACTTGCCCCCTCCCGTTCATCAGCAGCTGCATTTCTAATAACAGATGCTATTAGAAAAGATAAGGAAAAATATATGAAAATTCTAGAATGTTACGAAACTATCAAACAGGCAAAGAAAAAAGCTCAATATTCATTTTATAAATCTCTCCAAGAAGAAAGCGAAAATGCTACTAAAAAAGAAAATAACAGTGAAAAAATTCTTTAAATCCCTAAAAATTGAATGCTATTACCATTATTCAACAATAAAACGCGTATAACTTGTTTCATATACAAAATCTAAATTTTGAATTTTAAATTTCAAAATTTTTAAATCCTATCTTCCCGAATTTTATTATAAAAATACTTGTCATCAATGAAATTTATTAGAAATGGGGATTCCTTCATGAAAGTAACATTGGATAAAGAAATTATTGAAGATTTAGTTACTTATAAGTTAAGAAATATTAAGAATCTTATCTCAAATATTTTAGAAAAATGGAATGAAATCTCGACTGACAGTTTTCTTAAAAAGGCTCAAAATGGTACATATGAAGAGGCAGAAAATGATGCGGTTGATTTAAAACAATTATTAATGGAAGAAAAGAAACTAACGCAGATCTTGGAAAGTTTACCGGAGGATTAAATTATATCAGCTCATCAAAAGATTATGATTGCTCGGAAACTTATCCTTAAAAGAATTGGTATCATTAATTCAAGAAGAATCAATAGATGATGACCGACCACTATTAACGATTAACTTTTTTGCTGGATATAAATTATATATTCGATATAATGATTATGGTGAATATTCCTATCAATTAAATTTTTCACAAAAACCGTACGACCGAATTCGTTTCGATAACTATGATGATAGATGGAAAAAATCCTGTCCCTAGATGGGAAAAAAATGCTATTGAAAGTCCCATGATTGGAGAACCTGACCTCGATATACCAATCTTAATTAATTACTTATTTACTATTAAAGAAATGAATCTTAAAAAACGGTGAATTTTATAGGCTTGCACCACACCGCTCACAGAAAATTTCTGTTCTTTTGTTTCGAGCTCCGCAGAGTGGGCAGTAGATAAATGCGCGAGATTCGTGTGCAAGGTATTCATCTCTTTGAATCTGAGCTTGTCTTCGTTCTCGCTGGATTCTCGCCCGCTCTAACGCCCGCTCCTCTTGTAATCGGCGTCTGGCTTGTTGCTGGGGCAAATAGCGCTGTTGTCGTCGTTGCCTCTCACGATTTCGATAAGCCACAGCAATGACTATGATTACTATGGTCACAATTCCTACGAGTGATATCATCAGAATAAATGAATATATGAAATTATAATCGATATATGGACCATATGAACCTAGATAATCAATATAGAGTGAAAAAGAGCCTGAACCTGCAGAACAGGAAATGAGAAGAACATAAGCACCATCATAGGGAGGTTTGAAGCCAGAAATTTCCTCATCAACTCCATATCCCGAAGTGTTGCTACAAGCTATATATCCAAAAGAATTCGTAGCATTTCCAGGATTTAAATAATATATAAATAGGTCAAAATCACAATAACTGGAAAATTTTAACGAAAAGTCATATGTTCTAGATGTGTATAAATATACCTGATATAATTCGATTCTATCGTTCGTATCCATATAAGATCCAATGGATGTAGGATAACTATACGTATAATAGCCGTAATCCCATTCAATATATGCAGAACCATCCCCGGATTCCGCATATACTTTTGGATAATAGGCTTGAGACGTATTCGGTCGAAAAATAACCCAATCCAAGGATCCCTTTCCATTACAAGACTTCGCGATTAAATTCGAATAATTGGCATCATCGTATAAGTATAAGTCAAAATTATCTATTGAGGAAGTTGGTTGAAGCCAAATGACATGATAATACGATAATGATGCAGAAGTTATCTTATATAAGTAGGATAGCGATTCATAGTAATATTTTTGTTGATAATAGTTGTAAAGTGTCGTGGGGGAATTAACTGAGATGGAGTAGGAAGCTGTACCATTCTTTCGAATGATTAAGATGGCATAATAACCGGTTATTGCTGGTCTATAACTTTCAATTTTCTCATTGATCCCCATCCCAATTGACGTCCCTGCTCTGAGATATTCAGATCCATTTATGGCTTCTCCCGCCTCCAAGTAATACAGATACAAATCGTAATCTGCGGTTTCAGGAACGATCAAATGCACGTTGTAAATTGTATTACTAGAAAGGTACGTATAATATAGTTCGGCAAAATCGGAGCTTGTAAAGCTGTAGCTATACGTCGACCCTGTAGATAAATATGCTGAGCTGTCCTCCCATTCAATGTATGCATATCCTTCTTGTATATTTGTATTAATCAATGGGTAATAGGGCTGGGAGACACTCGGACGCCATATGATCCAATCAAGTGAACCATTTCCATTCGTAGAATTTGCCAGCGCTGGTGCCTGGTATTGAGGATTATTATAAAGCGAAAGATCAAAATTACTATTTGAAGAAACAGGTTGTACCCAGATTATGTGATAATACATAACAGACGTTTCATCGATTCGGTAATAATAAGACGATGATGCATTATAATATTCATATCGTGGTGAATCATCTGAAAGACGTGTCGGAACAATATATGTAGTGGAGCAATTCAGAGTAAAAACGCCCGACCCACTTTTCCGCACAACAAGAACTGCATAATCCCCACTAACTGATGGATTAAAATTTAGAATCTGCTCATTTACTCCCATACCTGAAGTTGTACTGCTCTTAAAGAAACCCCCAAAGTTTGTCGCCTCTCCCGTAGTGAGATAATAGATATACAAATCGAAATCGCCTCCCGCAGGAACTTCTAAACTAAAATTGTATAATACATCCTTCACAAGATTAATCTGATAAAGCTCGATGGATTCTGAAGCATTCAAGAAATTTACAATCGGCTCTCCCAAAGAAAGACTTATTGAACTATATTTCCACTCAATATACGCATCGCCACTTCCCGAATAAGCATATACTTTTGGATAATAATACGCTTGACTAGCACGAAATACAATCCACTCGAGCAAGCCAGGCTCTCTGTTTGATGATGCTAATAAACTCGAGTACCCCCCATTCGAATAAAGATATAAATCGAAATCATCATCTGTTGCATTGGATAGAACCCATATAACATTATAAGACGAATATACAGTATAATCTGTTTTATAATAGTAAGAGTATGAGCTATTATAATACTCCTCTATTGAGATATTGTTATACAGTATTTCAGGACTACCATGACTGGTAGATGCTGATGAATCTAATGTATCCACGCCTAAATTATTCGTAAAACTTCTCTTCTCAGGCGTATAAAGAAAAGCAAGGAAAGATCCAAGCAGTAACATTAAAAGAAATGTCGAAAATAAATTCCTATTCACGTAACTTTTCTTCAACTAAATCTCCCACTTTCGGACGAATGGCATACCTAAATAGTTTAAGGAAAATTATAGAATTTAAAGTTATAACTATTACAAAACCAGAACGGTGGCTTTAAGAATTTTAACAAAATTGTTTATTGTAACTATATTCAGAAATATCTGAAGGTTATAAAATGGACTTTATAACACATGGATTAATTTCCTTCTTGCTTAGCCATAATTTTGGGTTAAACTATGTATCTTTCGCGATAATTATGGGGATTTTTCCTGATTTCGATATTATTTTAGTCCCCTTAGCTCACAGATATAACAATTTAACCCTCTACCATCGGGGAGGCGTTCATTCATTATTCATTCTAGGATTAGCCAATTTTTTTGGAGCACTCATCATCAATTCTCTAAACCCAGGGAACTTTCTTCTTTATTTCGGTCTTGGCTTTTTATGTTCCTCGATGCATTTGTTTTGTGATATTTTAACGACTTTCCCTATTCGTCCGTTCTGGCCGTTTTATAAAAAAGGATTCAAGTTGAATATCTCAGAAGCTGTGAATATATTTGGCGTATTTTTTAGTGCAGGCGCGGGAATACTGTTTTTTAATACCTACTATCTTTCGCCTTCCCCTTTTTTTCCATTATATGTGCAGATTATCTCAATTCTTCTTATAAGTTTCATATTAGCTCATCTTATCGTGAAATGGTACCTTCATCAAAAATTCTCATCAATTGATCATCTCCAAACTTTACCTACTGCATTTCCTTTTAAATGGAAATTAATACAAAAAAAGACCACTACTCAAAATCTAGAAATTCGATTTGGATTCTACAATATTTTTAGCCGAAAAGAATTCAAATTCCATAATTTTTCAATTGATACCACTCCAACTACCCCTCCTATTACTTCTTCTTCCCAAGCCGTCCAATTTTCCTTTCAATTGCCTGAAGTGCGGAAACATTTATGGCGAACTCAAATTCCTTTATACTGCATAGAATCCTCTAATGCGTCTTGGAAAATCTACTGGTTTTCTGCAGAAATGCTCTTCTTCAGTCGAACCTATGCTATAATGATCGCACTCGCCCCTTCAGGACAATATTCTGTAAAATCTGGTATATGTCTGATAAAAAACTGCATATCCGATTGAGATCGTACCCATAATTACACTTATTAATGAATATCATAGAGCATAATATCAATGTATTAAAGTATAGAAAAGTGGTGATGTTTGTGAGTGAGTTTGGTGCCATATCCTTTTCCTACATATTATCCTTTATTACTTGCTTACTGAGACCCGATGAGCTCTTAAGCGAAACGAGCGCAAAACCCGCACTTCGGCTACTCTTAGGCGTCTTAATTGGTCCCTTGCTTGGTCCATTTTTATCGCAATTGTTTGGAATGACTGCGGATCCCATTGCCGCTGTAAATGATATGATAACGTGGGCATACGGCGTTATGGGCGCGGTATTTGGGTTTTTAGTGGGATCATGGGCACGGACCTTCAAACTATTTGCCATATTTTGGACGGTTTTAAGCTTTTTCATTCTTGGCATGATTGCTAAAGCCTACATCGATCCAACCATGGGCTATGAATGGATTATCGTCCCCTGCGTAGTCGTATCTATCATCGTCTTAATAATTCCCTCAGAAGAGGATTAATTTTTATTTTTGATCCATCTTTGATATTATTGAAAGATTGGATAAATAGATAAATTACCAGGGTGTAGAAATGAAGATTAAATGGATAACACATGCGTGTTTTCAAATTGTGACGGATGATGGGAAGGTCATTTACACGGATCCTTACCAAATCAAAGCAGGAGACGCAGCTGACATCTTGTTAATAAGCCATGACCATTATGATCATGCCGATTCTGGGAGTATCAAGAAAGTTTTTCAAGAAAATAAAACAAAAGTGATTTGTCCAAAAACATCGATGCGCAAACTAAAAAAATTCAACCCTATCGGACTAGATCCTAATGAATCAACGGAAATAAATGGAATAAAAATTCTTGCGGTTCCCGCATATAATCCAAATAAACAATTCCATCCAAAAGGAAATAAATGGATAGGATATATCATCGAAACAGGTGGAAAACGCATATATCATGCAGGCGATACGGATGTAATCCCTGAAATGAAGGAGTTGGGAAAAATCGACGTCGCTTTATTACCTGTGGGTGATACCTATACCATGGGCTTTGCAGATGCAGTTGAAGCTTGTAAGGTCATTAATCCGACTATATGTGTTCCAATGCATGATTGGGATAAAGATCTAACAAAATTCAGCGAGATGGTAACGAAAGATGTCCCCTCCGTGAAAGTAGAAATTCTCAAAGGTAAAGATCTTGAACTTTAATTTTTCTTCTTTTTTCGTATAGTTGAATAAGTATTTTTGGGAAATATTGAAGGTCTTGCTTGAATAAAGGCTTTTTCTGAAATAGATTTGAGATTGAAATTTAAGAATCAGTAGGCTCTTCTAACTTTCTTATAAGATATTTACAAGATTCCGCGCCATCGACCCTACATTCAATTTCCTCAACGTTTACTTTCTGAGGCGCTAACATATCTTCAATTACGCCCTTGAATAAGCCAGCTTGGATTTCACAAATGGATTTATATTCTTTCATCCCATCACAAATGCAATTTTTAATTTCGAGGATAAAACTATTCTTATCCTTTGGATTTCTATGCACACGGGTTTTCACAAGGGGTGTCGGATAAGTAATTCCAACGGCGATGCTTATAAGATGAACTACGGTTTCAAATTTAAATTCATAATTGGCAAATTGTTTCGTATAAAGCTCTGTCACACCTTTTTTGGCCATCTCATAGCCGATTTCACGAGCTTTCTTGGTATCACCTAACAAATCATAGAATAAAGCGGCGTGCAATGTTTGATAGAATCGGACCATGGCATCAGCTCGTGCCTCAAAAGATTTGGACCTTCGGATTGGGTAAAAAAGTTTTTGAGTGGGGCCTTGCTCTCTTTTGTAGATCAAATCCTTCTCTGCCATTATCTCCAGATATTTTGCCGTAGAATTCCGATTGAGACCGATTTTCTCGGCAATCTGAGAAATCGATAACCCTAAATCTTCTTCTTCCAATACGTTCAAAATCTTCAGTTGGTATTCCTCAGATCGGTTAGGCACTAAAATCACAAAACCTAATTACTGCAGTTTTTTAGAATATATTCCAATCTCATGACTGGCTATTAAAATATTTTGAGTTTTACTCAAAGGTTTTTCTCTAAGGTAGAAGGAAAAATAAAAAATAAAACTCACTATTTTTTGATGATAAAATATTTGTAAAGTCTAAATATTGCAAGTCTGCAATGCGATCTTGCAATGGAAAATGTTTTTAAAGTATCTTGGAGGATATAGTTTTCACAACTCGAAAATTTATTGAAAAATTGGCAAGATTGAAAGGCAATCTTGAAGGATTTTACATTTCTAGAGTATAAAATATTCTAAATTATGAAAAAAATTTCGTGAAGAAAAATGACCGCGGTTGAAGATTTTTTGTCTCTTAATAGAGATGTTCCTGAAATAATTCACAATTCCCAGATTATTATAGATCGTTTAGAAGAAATTGAAGGCATTTCTAAGAATCCAATAGATGTAGCACTTCGCTGGATCAGAAAACAATCTTATAAGCGATATCCCTTTCTGGATACGTTCCTAGATTTCGCGTCTTTATGTGTTTTAGAAACTATTCTACGAATTTTTGATCGCAGGGTCGAATCAATACTTGACGGTAAAGAAAAAATTCCTCCTGGTCCTGTAATATTCGCATCAAACCATGAAACCGAGGCAGAACATCTCTTTCTCGCACGAGCCTGCTGCACAACTCGCGATTTAGATTGGTTTAAATTCTTGAAGCCTCTTAATCTCAAAGGCATTGCTAATAAGAGGGATGTCCCCATTTTTTTCGCCAAATACCAGTTATTTAATATTCCGCTGGTGGGTTCGATCTTGGCTTCGACAGCTTTTCCTGTTGAACGCGAGCTACGCGATAAAAAATCTATGGAAATCGGGTCCCAATTCTTGCAACGCGGCACAAACATTATTATTTATCCAGAGGGCACCCGAAACGTTGAAGCCCAAGTGAAAGCCAAGACGGGGGTTATTCGGCTGGCTATTCAGAACAAAGTTCCAATCGTTCCTATTGGTCATGTAGGTTTATATGAGATTACTAAAGGAAAGTTCTTTCCTCAGAAAAAAGGTCGCTGGTATTGCACTTTTGGGGATCCTATCACATATGAGGAGTATTATGACAAAGAATTGACCTATGAGGAGTTAAGATCTTTAACCGAAGAATTAATGGATAAGATTGAAGAGCTTAAATCACATGGTCGCAATAGATTACAAGAGCTGGCTGATGAAGAATTTAAAAATTTGAGTGATTTAAGCATAATGGAAATTGTCTGTAAAAAGTATGAGAAGCTTGATAAAAAACCGAAAAATCCATTCGATCTTATCTATAGAAAACTCGTCAATGCCTATTCAAAGATCCCTTTTGTAGGAAAATATTTGGATGGTTTAACACACCTTGCCATTCGGATTGGTACGGATCTTGGCATCAATCCTTTAACATTCGATATCAAGATCAGAGGACGCGAAAATCTCGTTAAAACAAAACCCGCAATTCTCTGTTCTAATCATGAATCGTTTTTGGATATTTTTGTTTTTGCTCTAAAATTTGTCCCAAACGAATTGTTGAATTATTATGGCTACTTTTTACCTTCTGATCATCACGATATCAATGAAAAAATTTGGTTCATGATGAAAAAAGAGCTGGCAGAAACACCGCTCGTGTCCAGCTTCGTGCTTTCCGCTGGCGGGTTCCCGATTGCTCGCGGAAAACGAGACCGCGATGCCTTAGTTATATCGAAAGAATTACTCAAACGAAATCGCCATGTGGTTATTTTTCCGCAACAGACAACTTACTCGACAATTGATGTCGATTCAGGTAAAACAGGTGCCGTTCGCTTAGCTATTGAAACGGGTTTGCCAATCATTCCCATTTCCATTAAGGGCTCTCATGCTGCTATGAAAAAAGGCATCTGGAATCTATTAGTTCCGCCTAAAGGATACCCAATTGAGGTTAATATTGGAGAACCGATTTACTACGATCAATATCAGGGGCAAGAGCTGAGTTATGAAGATTATCGCAAATTAACGCGTGAATTAATGGTAAAAATTAAGAATTTGCAAGAAGGGAAAGAACTTGCGCATTTTAATCCCGCATATGATGGGGAAGCCAGCAAACCACTCTTAACAAAAATGCTAGAACGTGCAGGAAAATTAATTGGATTACCACGAACTGATTTACAAGATATCTCGAAAGAGTCTTTTATTACTAAGGCAATTAACAAATTAACGGATTCAGTAGGGATAACAAGCACGCAACGAAAAGAAGGAGCACCAAAACAATTCGCAAAACTTAGCCCTATTGATTCATTTCTCCAAAAATTAAAGAAACGAGGGGAAAAATATGGATTATTCCCTTGGTTAGACCATGTTTTTTATCGGCTTGCTAAAAATTCTGTAGAAATCTTGGTAAATGGGCTTTATGATTTTAAAGTGAGAGGACGCGAAAAAATCCCTGTTGATGGTAAAGTGGGCGTTATTTTACTTACTCAAAGCAAAACCCAATTGGATATTGTATTTGGAAATGCAATTATTCCAGAAAAAGTTCATTTTATGATTGATAAAAAGACTTATGAAAAACCGGTCATCTCAACCCTTCTCCAATCTCTCGGATTCTTTAGGAAAACAGAATCGCCTGATGATTTTGGCCCACTTCTGGAAATTAAAGAGAAGTTAAAACAGAAGAAAATTGTAGGTATTTTTCCAACCGTAAAAAACCAAGAGAGATTTATACGAACCATTGCAGGCGTGATTAAACTAGCTATCGAAGGAAAACCAACAGTTATTGTTCCTATGGCAATCTCCGGGACTGAAACCCCCTTCCCCCCTGTTAAAATCCGCGTTGAAATAGGCGATCCCATACCTATTAAACGAATGAAACGAGACAAAAGATACGAACTTGCGAAATTAATCGCAGATAAAATCAAAGAATTAAAAGAAAAAGCCTTCAAGGCTCGTTATGAATAAAAAAAGGAGGTAGATGGAATGGCAACTACCACAATTAATGATTTAAATTTGAATAATATCAAAGCAATTGTGTTTGATTGGGATGGCACGCTATTTAACAATGTCCCTGCCATCAAAGCCGCGACTAGAAGTGTTTTAGAACAATTTAATATCGTCTATCCCGAAGAAGAATCAATTAATGAATTCATGGCATTAATGGAAAACATTCAAGATAACAATTTACCCGCAATCCTACTGAAACACTATAAACTCTTAAATAATATTCCTTACATTCGCGATTTATCCTACCTACAAAAGCTCCAGATTCTATTCATGATTTATTCTAAATACAAACAGTACAGTGCGGTTTCCCAACTATATACCGGAACCAAGGAATTACTGGAATATTTAGCCCAGAAATTTGACTTAGTAATCTTTTCAAGTTCAAAGCGTGAAGAAGTAATTCAAGCTTTGGAAAAATTCGGCATTCTTAGCTATTTTAAATCCATTTTTACATTAGAAGATGTCAAATATCCAAAGCCTCATCCTGAAGGTTTCCAAAAGATGATTCAAAAATTGAATTATCATCCCAGAAATGTCTTATATGTCGGCGATTCTGCATTGGATATTCTTACTGCAAGAGCTGCAAATATCCCCTCCATCGCAATTTCAACTGGCTTAATTCCTAAACAAGATCTCATGGCATACTCTCCAAATCTAATTTGTGATCACATTACCGATTTATCTTCTCTGTTTGACTTACCTAAAATATCTGTTGATAAAGCGCTTGACCAAAGAACTATCGATTATCACGCAGAGAAAATCAAATCGTATGTAAAAGAGGAATTTAATTTCTTTACACTTCTCCAAGCCGTCCTTCCCCCAGAAATAAAATTTGAAGCAAAACAAATTGGCAGAATTATCCAAGACCCCCTCGGCTTTATAGGTGCCATACTCCAGGACGGTATCACCAAATACACACGAGGGGAAATCGAACTTAAAAGACAATTTACAGAATTCATTGATAATGAAGAAGATCTCCTAAGATGTTTAGGGTTAATCATAATTCATTTTGTCAATGAACGAAGTAACAACCTTATGGCAAAACTGATTAGGAATCCACTCACAAAATTACCTTCTATGGTTACAAGCATGGGTCTTAAATTATCTTATCAATATCTCTATCCTAATGATTATAAAGAGCGGTTCAGAACTCTGTTTTTAAAATTATTCGGAAAAATTATTCCAAATGAAAGTTTAGCCAGATTGCAAGAGCTAGATGCAACCACATTCACGAATGCCGTAATCAATGGTTGCGAATTGGCACTCTATGATTTAGGGATACCAAAGATCAGAAATCTCGAATTTAAACCTATCAAACCACTGGCGCTTTCATTTTCAAGCATGATACTTAAGATTCCAACAATGCTTGTGCATACTGCTTGGAAAAGAATCAATGAAATTTCCCAAGACATCTTGGAAAATGATTTCAGAAGATATCCAGGCGAGTGATACTCAGGGAATTAATAGAGCCAATTTTAGAAAATGGTGGTCGAAATTAAAAAGAAAATTGGAATACCTCGGAGCCTACTTTACTACAAATATTTTCCACTTTGGAAAACCTTCTTTGAAGAGTTAGGACTTGAAGTGGTCGTCAGCGACAAGTCTAATAGTAAAATTGTTGAGATCGGCGGACGATATGCGATTGATGAAATTTGTATCCCACTTAAATTGTATTATGGTCATTTGGTAAATCTTCTGGAAAAAGATATCGATTATATATTTGTTCCCCGCTATATCTCAACGACATTTGGTACTTATATGTGCCCCAAATTTCTTGGTCTACCTGATTTAATCCGAGGAACAATGGACAACCTTCCCCCTATTATTGAAATGGATGTTGATCTCCGAAAAAAGCCAAAATACGCCTCAGCAATCCAAACAGGACGCCAACTTCACCGATCTCTTCGTCAAATTCGGAAGGCATATGAAAAAGCAATAAAAACGTACCATTATTTCCGGAACTTAATGGTTAAAGGATTGACTTTCCAACAAGCCATGAATATCATCAACAAAAATATTGAAAATTTTGAACCTAAGCCTCGAAAACACAATGGCGTCAAAATCGCCGTCATTGGGCACGGGTACAATATCCACGACCCTTTCATTAATATGAACCTCTTTAAAAAACTTCGGAGCATGAAGGTGCAAGTCGTAACTTTAGAAAATCTTCCCTTAGAAATCTTCAAAAAGCAAACAATTATCACAAATACCCTCAAAAATTATTGGGGGAATGAAGAAGAAATTCTCTCAGCTGTCAATTATTTGTTTCAAGATAAGACCCTGGATGGTCTAATCTTCATTTGCAGTTTCTGCTGTGGTCCTGATTCTTTAATTGATGAATTAATTACGCGTGATGCGAAAAAATTGAATATTCCCTATATTTCCTTAGTTTTAGATGAACATAGCGGACAAGCAGGCGTGATAACGCGAATAGAAGCGTTTGTGGATATGATTATTCGAAAGAAGCGTGGACAAAAAATTACGAAAGAAGTTCTTATACAAACTCCACCGAGTCAGTTCCAGGGGTGATATGATGCGACTTAAAGTGACATTTCCTCATATGGGCTATAATTGGGTTTGCTTTAAAACTTTAGTAGAGGGAATGGGTGCTGAAGCTTTTCTTCCCGATTACAATAATGTAAAACAATTAGATCCGGGACTTAAACACTCTCCAGAATGGATATGTTTCCCCTTCAAAGTGACACTCGGAAATTTTATCGCAGCCCTCGAAGATGGATGTAAAGTCATTGCTATGGCGACTGATTGCGGCCCATGTCGCTTTGGTTTCTATTATGCAGTCCAAGAACGTATATTACGTGACCTAGGATACGATTTTGAAATGAAATATCTCCCTCAAGGGGACCTCTTAACGTTTGAATGGGTTGATCTACTTAAGTCGCTGTGTCCTGATAAATCACTTTTTAACAATTATTTGGTTTTCCGAACTGCTCGTCTTTTTTTAATGAAGTGTCAACTGGTCCAAGATATCGAAAAATATGAAGGATTGACCCGTTGTTATGAAATAAATCCAGGTGAAACTACGCAAATAGCCAAGAAATGCGTCCAAATGGTGGATGCAGCAAATCGCTATTATAAATTACGCCAATTACGATCTCGTATCCGACGAATGTTCCGTGAAATACCACAACGCAAGAGGAATGGCACGTTAAAGGTGGGTTTAACGGGAGAAATCCATGTCACCTTGGATCCATTCACCAATCATGATATTAAACGAAAACTCGGGGAATTAGGCTGTGAAGTGCACATGGACCTCTCATTATATGATTGGATTGTGCACAAATTCCATCTTAATTTCCATCGTAAATATTTAGAATATTTGAGCAAGACCCATAAAAAAATTGGAGGGCTCCAAATGGATATTGGAGGCGAAGCCTATTGGGTTCTCGGTGAATACATTAATTGGGCGAAGCGGGGTTTTGATGGGTTTGTCCATACATACCCCTTTACTTGTATGCCAGAGATCACGGCTAAATCTATCATTACTAAATGGTATGGCGATAGAATTTTTGACCTTCCCCCTGCCTTCTTCCCCTTCGATGAACATGCGGGAGAGGCTGGGTTCGTGACTCGGCTTGAAGCATATGTAGAACTTTTAAAAACAAGAAAGGAGAAGATGAAAAATGGTACTCGTAGAAACTAAAGTTCCTTCAGATATAGAAGGCGATTTGTATTTAGGAATTGATGTAGGAAGTGTCTCAACAAAGTTTGCTATAATCAATGATAATATGGAATTGATTTATGCAACATGGGCGCGTTCGCAGGGTTCTCCCATTAAATCCGTTCAGAAAGGATTCGAAGAAATGAAGAACTCCCTCGATTCAATTGAATCACAAATTAGAGGTGTCGGAACGACCGGATCCGCACGGTATTTAACGAAGGCACTCGTAGGCGCAGATATCGCTAAAACCGAAATTATCGCACACGCCGTTGCCGCCTCCTATTATATTCCTGGTGTTCGTACAATCCTCGAAATCGGCGGGCAAGATTCCAAAGTTATCCTCCTAAAGGATGGAATCATCACTGATTTCGCAATGAATACTATCTGCGCGGCAGGTACTGGCTCATTCCTTGATCATCAAGCCCACAGACTTGGAGTCCCCATCGAAAAATTCGGAGAACTCGCCGCTAAATCAACTGTGGATGTGGTAATTGCTGGCAGATGCACCGTATTCGCCGAATCTGATATGATCCATAAGCAACAGATGGGTCATTCCAAGGAAGATATTATCAAAGGGCTCTGCGAAGCTTTGGTGCGAAACTACTTGAATAATGTTTGCAAAGGTAAGAAGTTAGAACCCCCTATTACTTTCCAAGGCGGCGTTGCCGCTAATTCTGGCATTCGACGTGCTTTCGAGAAAGAACTTGGCTGTGAAATTATCGTCCATAAATATTTTCTAACAATGGGTGCAATTGGCGCTGCAATGTTGGCACGCGAACACGTGCTACATGAAGATATTAAAACGAATTTCCGAGGCTTTAGAGTCAGCGATATGAAATTCATTCCGAAGGCATTTAACTGTAAGGATTGTCCTAACCAATGTGAAGTAACCTATGTCGAAAAGGGCGATGGCGAAATTATTGCCCGGTGGGGTGACCGCTGCGGTAAATGGTCCTTGTAGGTGATGAAAAAATGGCATTATCCTATATTTTGAAAAAAAATTTGGAAGTCTTTAGGTATAGACTTAAACTCTCGGAATTTTTCGACCTATTCACTGATAATTTATATAAAGTTCTGCCTCCAAGCCTAGTGGAACCTATACACCACTTTTTAAGTAACCTGATTGACGAGCTGATTTGGCTTTAATACGGATAGCAGTCTTACGTGCCGAACTGATGCAAATAATTATTTTTCAAATCAAAAATGTGTAATAATGCATTGCATTTAGGACAAAAACCTTTAATTTTCACCCATTCTAAAAAATGGGTCTTATGGGCAGCTGCACCACAAAAAGGACAATAAATTACTGCATCATAGGGGTAGACCGGTAAATGGCAGACGCTACACCAACCCAAAATATCTGGACTTTGGATATGATTAAAATCTTCAAATTTTGGGGGTTTCCAGAACATTTTAATTTGATTGAGATGTTTCCGACTTCTTTTCTGGGTGTTCTTATGTGAATCTTTATAAATTACAAAAATCAATAGCGGAAACTCAAATCCAAAAGTGAAAGCTATTAGAACTAGCGCTGTATACATATTACCTGTGCAGATGGCCAGAATCATAATGTAAATCAGAATAAAAAGTATAAAATATAGCACGGTCGAATATTTGCTCTCTATATGTGGTCCCACCCTCTCTCTAATGGTAAGAATCTTGAAGTCAATTCTAAATCATGAAGAGATAAACAAATAGTGAAATTTATAGTTAATCCATATGAAACATATTGATCCGAATTCTTAGAAATTCTAATCCCCGTTTTGAGTATAATCGAAGTAAAAAAATATATTTTAAACAGTTTAAACTATAAGTTCTTTATTCAGTTTGAAACTTTTACTAGGTGATTTTCAATCATGGCTCAATTTATAGCTGAAACCGAGAAAATAAATGATCTAGAGTTCGTGAAATTAGTTGATCGGAAAAATGCTATCCAAGCGCAGATTATTCCTGCGTTAGGGAATAATCTAGTGAGTTTAACGGTTGGTATAGGGAGCAAGATATCTGAATTAATCTGGATTCCATCTGAAATTAAGAAGTTAAAAGATGGGCACCACCAATTTTATGGCAATCCGATCCTATTTCCATTTCCAGGACGGATCCCCTCAGGTCAATTTGACTTTCAAAATCAAAAATTTCAGGTTCCGATCAACTTCGAGGATGGAACTGCTATTCATGGATTCGTATATAATAAAAAGTGGGAACTGTCCCAAATTTCTGATCCTTCTGATAGAGATATATCCCTAAAATCTACTTTTAGATCAACTCCAGCTATTGAGAAATTTTTTCCCTTCCCCTTCCGAGTAGAAATGACCTACACATTGAGACCATTCGAGCTAGAACTAAGTTTTACTGCGGAAAATATCGGAACCAAGGCGTTTCCATTTGGATACGGAATCCATCCATACTTTTTATTAAGCGGCGAGCGGAGTGATTGGGTTCTCTATTTCCCCGCTGAAGAGCATTTTGAATTAATTGACTTACTCCCTACCGGGAACACGCATATGGTCCCAGAAATGTTCGACTTTCGGAAAGAGAAATCGCTAAAAGATATCTATATGGACGATCTTTTTGGAAATTTGAAAAAAGACACAGATGGATATACAACTTGCTGGATTAGAAACGTAAAAACAAATTTTAAGTTATCCGTGATATCCGACCCGAATTTTGACTTTTATGTCCTTTTCGCTCCAAAATGGGGACCGTTCATCTGCATTGAACCTTATACCTGCATCCCAAATGCATTTAATCTTGCTAACAAAGGGCTTTCCACGAGGCTTAAAATTCTCGCACCAAGAGAGATTTTTAAAGCAACAATTCTCTTTAAAATTGAAGTATAACTCATTTTTTTAAAATAAAATACTCTGAATTTCATAAATAATTACTTTAATGTCCTCTGAAAGATCACACTTTTCTAATTTTCTAAGTAATTTAAATAGTTCTAAAAGATCTTCTTTGGAAAATTTTATCCAAATTTCTTTCATAGTTCATACCTTAGGTAGATTTATAAAAAAATAAAAATAAAAAAGTATGAAATTTAATGGACAAAACCTTCGAAATTGTAATATAGGGGAGGAGGGGGGGATAAGGGAGAGAAAAAACAGAGAGGAAAGGTTTTATCACTCATTTTTCATACTTCTCAAT
>SUPS01000272.1:624-4765 GCA_005191415.1 Candidatus Helarchaeota ASGARD archaeon Hel_GB_A | reverse complement strand
GGATAAGATAAATCATCTTTGCTTAATCCATTTATTTTTCATTTGTTAAATATGTCACTTATTTCTATTATTGAATAGAGGTTATAACATATAGATTCTTCCTTATATTTAATTTGAGTTGATTTATCCAAAATCATCTCCGATATTATAGGAAAACTTCGGAACTTATGAGCTAATATTTCGCTACAAGCTCGAACGCTTATCGGTTTAGGGGGATATGTTTTTTTAAGAAGGTCTTAGCCTTAAATAAAAGATTACATGAGGCAATTTTAATATGTCTTAGTTTTAAATATTTTTAACTAGAAAGATTTAAAGTTGAACTACTTATAGTTTTTCTCGGCAAGAAGAGAATTTTAACATTAGCTAAGTTAATGAAAACATTATAATTATATACACAGGTGGTATTTACTATAAAATTAGTAAGTGTTATTATTCCAGTTTATCGTTCAGAACACTTTATAGCAAAGTGTATTAATGCGATCTTGACCCAAACTTACCCTAATATTGAAATAATTGTAATTTATGACCCTTCTCCAGATAATACATTAAACATTCTTGAAGAATTTAGAGATAGGATTAACTTAATTGTTCAATCAAAAAAAACAAATCCAGCTTATGCAAGAAATATGGGGTTAAGGATTTCAAAGGGAGAATATATTGCATTTTGTGATAGTGACGATTTTTTTAAACCAAAAAAATTAGAAAAACAAATTGAATTTTTAGAAAAGAATCCGAATGTTGCTGTATCTTACACAGATTTTACGATAATTGACGAAAATGGCAAAGTTATTAATGAAATAAAAGTACCAGAATGGAACAGGAAAAAATGGATGATGAGTGGATTTATAACATTTTCGACGGTTGTGATTAGAAGGAAAGTTATCAAAGAGATTGGAGGTTTTAATCCCTATTGGGATACAAGTGAGGACTTTGATTTTTTAATCCGTGCTTCAAGTAGATTTAACTTTAAGAGATACCCTGAGAGTTTATTAAAACTTACGAAACATAGTAAAAGTTTGAGTACTAATATTCCGAAAGTAAAGATGAATAATAATTTAATACTACGAATTTATAAAATTAAACCTTTTTTCACTTTCTTTAAAGATCAATTCTATTGGAAATTAAGTAGTATTTTTTATTACAATACTTTAAGGGATAAATTACCAGAAGAAAAGAGAAAATTGAGCTATATAAAAAGGTTCATTGGCTTTTCAACTAAATATTAGAGGATGCAATATAATGAAGCTTCTAAACTCATATAAAAAAGAAGAAATACAAAAAGCAATTGAGAATGGTGATGTTACAATTGCAATTTATGGGGCAGGGAAAGTTGGTTTACCTGTAGCAGTAATATTCGGAGATGTAGGAGCTAACGTAATTGCTGTGGATATTGACAAAGAACTTGTTGATAAAATAAATAATGGGATTAATCCTATAAAAAATGAAGCCGAATTAGACGAAAGATTTTCAAGATGTTATAAGAAAGGAAACTTAAGAGCATCAACTGATTTGGTAAAATCTGCAAGTGAAGCAGATGTAATGATTGTCATCGTGCCGACAATTTTAAATGAACAGAAGTTAATGGAAATTAATCCTCTAATAAATGTCTTTGAGAATATTGGAAAAGGTCTTGATGTTGGAGATTTAGTCATTTTAGAGAGTACTGTTCCTCCAAATTTTACTGAACAAAATATTAAGCCAATATTAGAACAACAATCAAATTTGAAAGCAGGAAAAGATTTTGGATTAGGATTTAGTCCTGAGAGAGTATTTTCGGGAAGAATAATTCCAGATATAGTATATCGATATCCAAAAGTAGTTAGTGGAATAAATCAAAAAACTACAAACATAATGGCATCGTTATATGGTTTGATTGCTCAAAAAGGAGTAATTTGCCTCAGCAATATCCGAACAGCAGAGGCAATGAAAGTCTTCGAGGGTATATATCGTGATGTTAATATAGGATTAGCTAATGAACTAGCTTTAATTGCAGAGAAATTAGAAATTGATATAATGGAATTAATAAATGCGGCAAATACACAACCATTTTCCAATATTTTAATTCCAGGAGCAGGGGTGGGTGGGCATTGCATACCAGTATATCCATATTTTATTCTTAACCATGAAGAGATTAAAGGCCTTGAATTAAAAATTATAAAAGCAGCTAGACAAGTCAATGAATACATGCCTTATCATATAATTGAATTATTAGAAGAGGGATTGAAAGATTTACAAAAAAATTATGAAAGTGTTAATTTAACCATAATGGGGTTAGCATTTCGAGGTGATGTGAAAGAATATAGAAATTCACCAACGTTAATCATTGTGAATTACTTGAAAGAGAAAGTTAAAAATTTAAAATGCTACGACCCATTATTTTCACCTGATGAAATCCAAAATATATTAGGAATAATTGGAGTGGATTCATTAGAAAATGCTTTTAGAGATTCGGATTGTCTAATATTTTTAACTGATCATGAACTTTTTAAGACGTTAGATCTAGAGAAATACGTGAAATATTTAAACAAAAATGCCATGATAATTGATGGAAGGCAATTATTCGACCCAAAAAATGTGATTAAGTTAGGGATACATTTCAAGGGTGTTGGAAGGAAAATTTAAAGCGAAGTAAGAAATTGGTTCGTGAAAAAAAATGAGAATTGGAATTTTTGCTTACAATTTTAATCATAAGAAAACTTTTGAAGGGATAATTAGATTATGGTTAGAAGGATATAAAATTTCTTGCATATTCGCGCAGGACAGATTAAAATTGAATTTTTACCAATCCAAAATACGGGTTGGACCAAAAGATATCTATTATATACATCCTTCCAGAATTGCAGAGAGGTTAAACATTCCATATCATGTTTTAATGCATAACAGCAAAGAATGTGAGAGTTTAATAAAGGAATATGAGCTTGATTTAGGAATTATTTTAGGAGCGCGTATTCTAAAAAAACATATTATTGATGCTTTTCGAATTGGAATAATAAACATGCATCCTGGTTTATTACCTTGGAATCGTGGTTTAGATAATTTGAAATGGGCAATAATTGATGAATTGCCTCAGGGAGTAACTACTCATTTAATTGACGCACAAGTCGATTGGGGTTCTATTTTACTTCAAGAGATAATCGAAGTCTATCCCGATGATACATTACTGGACATCTATTTACGTTTGCAAAGTAAAGAATTAGATTTAATGATTGAAAGTATAAAAAAATTAGAAACAGGATTTCATCCCACTAGGACGGCTATTGAAGGGAAATATAATAGGGCAGTTCCTCCTGATATTGAGAAAGATTTACTTAATTTATTCGAGAAATACAAACAGAATTATGAATTGATAAAGTCAAGATTTTTAAAGCTCAGAAGTTGAAATACTAATATGACCTACATTACCCGTCAAAAATAAAAATTTACATTGAACAGGCGTTTTTTCAATTAATTTAAGATTAGAACTTGTTGAAATAACTTCTAACTGTTTTCCTGAGATGAGTAATCCCACATTTTCTGCACATAAAGGATTTTTAATTTCGATCGTGAGTTGGCTGTTGGTTGGATTAATTGATAATTGAAATTCATTTCTTGTACGCCACCATTTTGCAATTTCTAAACCATTCGCAATATATGCAGAAGGTTCAATTAAAAATTTTAGAAGATCTTCATAGATGCGCCCTCCACGCATTATTTGAGTGCATTGATGCCAGAGAATCGTTAAAAGCCCATGATATTGTTTAATTATTTTGAAAATTTCTAGAACAGTCTTTATAGCTGATGCTTCTGAAAGTTTCATTCTACCCCACATTGCAGCGTCCATTACTATAAGAGGTAATTCAATTAATGGAAGAAAATTCATATTACGATCAACTGAAAAGAATGGAAATGCTATTCCTACTTTAAAGCCGATTCGATCATTAAATCCAATTGTTGTATCATAAAGAAATTTAGCTTGATTTGAAACTTCCCACGTTGTAGGAAATTCAAATTTTATAAAATGACAACGATTACCATAGACAGGAAATCCAATAAATTTTTCCAATTTTTTTTTCTCTTTTTTTAATTGTATAGCATTAGTATGAGTTCCAAATCCACTATGAAGTCCAATTTCTGAGTTCATTTCTTTTAATTGGTTAATTTC
>SUPS01000272.1:0-614 GCA_005191415.1 Candidatus Helarchaeota ASGARD archaeon Hel_GB_A | reverse complement strand
ACATTGCAGCGTTTAATAGATCGCACAAAATTGACACCAGCTACACCGCCAGAACCTGTCACTAAAATTCGTTTCATTCTGATTCCTCAGGCGGGTTTTCTGATGAAGGATAATGTTTCTTTATTGTTCTCCAAAAATACATTTGGATCAGTTTATACCATAGATATAGCCAAATTAGGACATAACTACCTGCAAGTAGCACTTGCACTGTACCTGTCATCAGATTGACGAAGGTAGAATCAAAATAGTTGTATATAGATGGAATAGGCTCTAAGGGGCCTACATAGATTTTAAAAAAAAGTATTCCAAATAAGAGCATAAGCCAGATAATGCTAATTATCACTAAAAGCCCAAGATTTCTCCTTAAATCAGTTAAAAAAATTTTCAATTTTTCTTTTATCCCCGAGAAAAGACTCAAATCTCACACCTCATAATGGAAAATATACATAATAGGTTAAAATATGTGTTACAAAAGCGAGAGCGGCGCAGAACAAAGTTAATATTAGGAATTGTCGTGCAATCTCAGGCTCTTTCAATGGGCCTTTAGCCATTACTATCCGCATTAGAGTCATTGGAGCTTTAATATTTGTACTTGCTGCAATCTTTCCATCTGA
>SUPS01000036.1:5838-21533 GCA_005191415.1 Candidatus Helarchaeota ASGARD archaeon Hel_GB_A | reverse complement strand
GGAAATAATGGTAAGGTGAGTGGCATCGAGGTAATGAAAATGAAATTAGGTGAAGAAAAGAATGCAGTTAAGTGGAACTCCAATCTTAATTTTGAAGGAAGGGACCGAACGGTCTCGTGGAAAAGATGCGCAGCGAAATAATATTGCCGCCGCCAAGATTATTGCAGAAGCTGTTCGATCGACGCTTGGTCCTCGGGGTATGGACAAAATGCTTGTTGATTCATTGGGCGATGTTACCATAACCAACGATGGAGCAACTATTCTTGATGAAATCGAGGTTCAACACCCTGCAGCCAAATTAATGGTTGAAATTTCAAAGACACAAGACCAAGAAGTTGGTGATGGTACTACCTCTGCCGTTGTACTTGCAGGTGAACTACTTAAAAAGGCAGAAGACCTCTTAGAAGCAAAAATTCACCCAACTACAATTGCCTCAGGATATAAAAAAGCAGCATCGAAAGCTAAAGAGATCCTTGAACAGATCGCGACTGAAGTTGATATCTCATCAGACATTATTAATAAAGTTGTGATGACCAGTTTGAACAGTAAAGCCATCAAAGGCTTCAAAGAAAAGTTTGCAGACATTGCTGTCCGCGCTGTCCAAGCCGTAAAAGAGAAACGAGGCGATAAATGGGTTGTCGACATCGACCAAATTCAAATCCAGAAGAAACGAGGAAAAAGCATTGCCGAAACAGAGATGATTGACGGGATTGTCATCGATAAGGAAATCGTCCATAGTGATATGCCAAAAACCATTAAAAATGCTAAAATTGCCCTCCTTAATGTCGCCCTTGAAATCAAGAAGACTGAGTTTGATTCCGAGATTCGAATTACTGATCCGAACCAAATTCAAGCATTTCTTGATGAAGAAGAGAAAATTTTAAAAGGTTTCGTAGATAAAATCAAGGAAGCGGGCGCCACAATGGTCTTTTGTCAAAAAGGAATTGATGATGCAGCACAACACTTTCTAGCATCAGCTGGTATCAGTGCAGTTCGACGTGTGAAAAAATCAGATATGGAGAAGCTTCAACGGGCAACTGGGGCAAATATTGTCATGAATCTCGAAGACCTAAAATCTGAAGATCTGGGCACTGCAGAACTTGTCGAAGAGCGTAAAATTGGAGACGATAAAATGGTCTATGTAACAGGTGCTAAAGAATTAAAAGCAGTAAGTATTGTTATTCGTGGAGGCGTTGAGCATGTTGTCGATGAAGCAGATCGCGGGCTCCATGATGCCCTTTGTGTGGCAAAAGATGTCATTGAAGTCAATAAAATTGTGGGTGGAGGCGGTGCCTCTGAAGTCGAAGTTGCCAAACAACTCCGTGAATTTGCTGTGAAAGTTGGCGGACGCGAGCAACTCGCCGTTGAAGCATTCGCTGAAGCACTTGAAATCATCCCAAAGACCTTGGCTGAAAATGCAGGGCTTGATCCCATCGATATTCTTGTGAAACTACGGGCAAAACATGAATCTGACGGGAAAAATATGGGGCTAGATGTCTTTGATGGAGAAATTAAGGATACTCTTGCCGCAGGAATTACAGAACCTCTCGTTGTGAAATTGCAGGCAATTAAGTCTGCTGCTGAATCTGCAAGTATGATATTACGAATTGATGATGTAATTGCCGCAAAGGCTTCTGAAGGTCCACCTGGAGGTGGCGCAGGCGTCCCAGGTGGTATGGGTGGCATGGGCGGCATGGGTGGCATGGGCGGTATGGGTGGCATGGGTGGCATGCCTCCAGGAATGATGTAAGGAGGTAATGAAAAATGGCTCAATTAAGTGGAACCCCTGTTTTAATTTTGAAAGAAGGAACTGAACGTTCTCGCGGACGAGATGCCCAATCTTCGAATATTATGGCAGCAAAAGTAATAGCCGAGGCGGTAAGAACTGCCTTAGGACCTAAAGGTATGGATAAAATGCTGGTTGATAGTTTCGGAGACGTAACAATCACGAACGATGGTGCTACTATTTTAAAAGAAATTGATGTCCAACATCCAGCAGCCAAAATTTTGGTAGAAGTTGCCAAAACCCAAGATGATGAAGTCGGTGATGGCACCACTACTTCTGTAATTCTCACAGGTGAATTGTTGAAAAATGCAGAAGAATTAATCAAGGAGAAAATCCATCCAACTGTTATAGTTGAAGGCTACTCGAAAGCAACAGAGAAGGCCATGGAGATTCTTGATTCTATTGCATCCGATGTAGGGGTGGATAATAAGGACATCCAGAAAAAGGCAGCCATCACATCGATGTCTAGCAAAGTTGTAGGTGGCTCAGCTGAGTTTCTAGCAGATATTGCCGTGAAAGCCATTAATTTAATAAAGGAAGAGAAAGATGGCAAATGGGAAGCCGATCTTGACAATATCAGCATTCAAAAGAAACAAGGAGAAAGTATAGAAGACACTCATTTAATCTCTGGACTAATTATAGACAAAGAAGTCGTTCATTCTGGCATGCCAAAATCTGTAAAAGATGCAAAAATCGCCTTACTTGAAACCCCCCTTGAAATCGAAAAAACTGAATTTGATGCAAAGATCTCAATCACGCAAGTCGATCAAATGCAAGCTTTTCTTGCACAAGAAGAAACGATGCTTCGTAACATGGTAAAGAAGATTAAAGAATCTGGCGCAAATGTGGTGTTATGTCAGAAAGGCATTGATGATATGGTTCAACATTTCCTTTCAAAAGAAGGAATAATGGCTGTAAGACGGATCAAAAAATCAGATATCGAAAAACTATCGAAAGCAACTGGTGCTAAAATTATTTCAAACCTTGAAACTTTGAAATCAGATGATTTAGGAAAGGCAGGATTAGTAGAAGAGAGACGAATCGGTAATGATAACATGGTCTTTATCGAAGAATGCAAGGATCCAAAAGCAATCAGTATTCTGATTCGAGGTGGGTCTCAAATGATTGTCGATGAAGCGGATCGTGCATTACATGATGCACTTTGTGTAGTCCGAAACTTAGTGAATGAACCGAAAGCTGTTATCGGTGGCGGAGCACCAGAAATTGAAGTGGCAAAAGGTTTAAGAGCTTATGCTGAAACCCTCTCAGGAAGAGAACAACTTGCAGTTCAAGCATTTGCCAAAGCAATGGAAGTTATCCCACGGACTTTGGCTGAAAATGCTGGCTTAGATCCAATTGATATCCTCGTTGAACTTCGCTCAGAACATGGTGCTGGTAAAAAGAATGTTGGTGTCGATGTAATGGATGGCAAAGTCGCTGATCTTACTGATAAGGCGATCTGGGAACCTGTTATGGTTAAAAAACAAGCAATAAAATCGGCATCTGAAGCTTGCCAAATGATTCTCCGAATCGATGATGTAATCTCATCTAAATCAAGTGGCCCAAGTGGTCCTCCTGGCGGCTCAGGTCCCGATACTGGTGGCGACGAAGACTAAATATTTTTACTTTTTTTTATTTTTTGTAATTTAAGTTTTTATTGAATTTCAAGCATAGTAAATTAGAATAATAATTAATTGGAATGGTTTTCTCATGTCGGAAGAGAAATCTCCAAATCGTGAGAAGGAATCGGAAATAAATTCAGATACAGCAGAATTTGAAGAAGTAGATGTAAGTTTAGATGATGATATGAATTCTAATTCTCAATCTCTGACTGAAGAATCTGGAAATGAAGTAGATACCCGTTTAAATGATAGTGATATTTCAAATTCTCAAGAAACAAGTGAAACACCTGAACTTGAAGACGAAAGTTTAATTCCGGAGGAATGGAAGGGAAAACCGGAGTCTGAAATTGTCCTACTTCGAGAAATTCAAGATTTAAAAGCACAATTGGAAGAGAAAGAAACCAAATGGTTTGATAAATATGCCCGACTCCAGGCAGAGTTTGAGAACTTCCGACGCAGAAGTTTAAAAGAAAGGGATGATAATATAAAATATGCAAATTCACAATTAATTTCAAAATTATTACCTATTTTAGATAGTGCAGATCTGATGTTGAAGAATCTCGAACAGAAACTTGATCCAAACGAGTTTCAAGGGATTCAAATGTTAATTAATGAGTTAAAAGGGGTGTTAGCAAAAGAGGGACTAACCCCCATCAAAGCTGAAGGCGAGCAATTCGATCCTTTCATCCATGAAATTCTTGCAGTTGAATATACGAATGATGTCCCTGAAGATACAATAGTAGAAGTCTTCCAGAAGGGATATCGGTTTAAGGATCGAGTTCTCCGCCCTTCAAAAGTAAAAATTTCTAAAATGAAGCAAGAAGAGGTAAAGGAATCAGAATCTGAGGGCACGGAAGTCTCGGAAGAAACTGAGAATGAAGTTAGTAAAATCCCAAAAGAGGATGAACCAACAGATTCTGAGCCTGAAAAAGAGAAGAAAAAGGCAAATAATAATAAATAAAGAAAATATAAAACAATTTAAAAATTAAATAAAAGAGGTACATTATAATGGGAAAAATTATAGGAATTGATTTGGGAACGAGTAACTCTGCTGCGGCAGTTATGATTGGTGGGAAACCAACATTAATTCCAAGTGCAGAAGGTGTGACTATTGCTGGTGGGAAAGCATTTCCTTCAGTAGTAGCTTTCACAAAAGATGGGCAGCGACTAATTGGTGAACCCGCCCGCCGACAAGCTATTACCAACCCAGAACGAACTATTACTGCTATTAAACGTAAAATGGGAACCGATTATAAAGTAAAGATAGATGATAAAGAATTCACGCCCCAGGATATCTCTGCTATGATTCTTCGAAAAATTCGAGAAGATGCTGAAGCCTTCTTAGGCGAACCCGTAAAAGATGCTGTCATAACCGTTCCAGCTTACTTCAATGATCGGCAACGACAAGCAACAAAGGATGCAGGTACTATTGCAGGTTTCAATGTTAGGCGTATCATTAATGAACCTACAGCTGCTGCTTTAGCATATGGGCTTGAAAAAGAAGGGAAAGAACTTAAAATTGCAGTGTTAGACCTCGGAGGAGGTACCTTTGATGTGACACTCATGGAAATGGGTGAAGGTGTCTTCGAAGTAATCGCTACAAGTGGTGACACCCAACTAGGCGGAACTGATATGGACAATAAAATCGTTGATTATTTAGTAGCTGAATTTCAACGAGAACATGGTATTGATTTAAGAAGCGATAAGATGGCAATGGTACGCCTTAGAGAAGCTGCAGAGAAAGCTAAAATCGAACTTTCAACCACTCTAACATCCGATATTAACTTACCTTATTTAACAGCAGATTCATCGGGTCCTAAGCATATGAACATTACCTTAACTCGTGCTAAACTTGAGGAATTAGTAGAACCTGTAATTGAACGTTTAGATGCCCCTATTCAACAAGCACTTAAGGATGCAAAATGGGCCCCTAGAGATGTTGATAAAATTATTTTAGTTGGAGGACCAACCCGAATGCCCTGTGTTCGGGAACGCTTTAAGCGAAATTTCGGAAGAGAACCCGAACGAGGCATCGATCCAATGGAGTGCGTAGCAATTGGAGCCGCAATTCAAGGTGCTGTATTAGCAGGTGAGGTAGAGGATATTGTCTTACTAGATGTAACTCCCTTGTCACTAGGTGTTGAAACATTAGGTAATGTATTCACCAAATTAATCGAACGAAATACGACAATTCCTACGAGGAAAAGTGAAATTTTCACAACTGCAACGGATAATCAACCAGCTGTTGAAATTCACGTGTTACAAGGCGAACGTCCACGAGCTAGTGATAATATCACATTAGGCAGATTTCACCTCGTTGGTATTCCCCCTGCCCCACGAGGCGTACCGAAAATTGAAGTGACCTTTGATATTGATTCAAATGGAATCGTTAATGTATCCGCAAAAGATTTAGGCACGGGGCGGGAACAAAAGATTACTATTACAGGTGGGTCCGCACTTTCTAAAGAAGAAATTGAGAAAAAAATTAAAGAAGCAGAAATGTATGCGGAAGAAGATAGAAAATTCAAGGAAAAAGTCGAATTACGAAATAAAGCTGATTCACTCATTTATAATACAGAAAAATTGCTTAAAGAACAAGGTGATAAGATCGATTCTGCACTAAAAGAAAATGTAGAAAAAGAAATCGACAAATTGAAAAAAGCGTTAGAAGAAGATGATGTAACTAAATTAAAAGATGGCATTGAGAGTCTTACACAGGCTATGCATAAGGTCGCAGAAAAAATTTACCAGCAACCTGGTGCGGGTCCATTTCCAGGAGCTGGTCCTTATCCAGGCGGAGTTCCACCAGGTGGACACCCAGGTGCTCAACAACCACCTGGACAACAATCACCTCCGGAAGAAAATGTCGTTGACGCTGATTATGAGATAGTTGACGAAGATGAAGATGAAGAGAAAAAATAATACTGATTTTTTCTCTTTTTTTAATGTGGTATTAATCAATGTCTGAGAAAAAACGTGACCCCTATGAAGTCTTAGGAGTGTCACGCAATGCAACAAAGGATGAGATAAAGAGAGCGTTCCGTAAAAAGGCAATTAAATATCACCCTGATAGAAATCCTGACAAACGTGAATGGGCAGAAGAAAAATTTAAGGAATTAGCCGAAGCATATGAAATTTTGAGCGATGATCGTAAAAGACAGATGTATGATCGTTTCGGTTGGGATGGCGTAAGGAGTACTGGATTCTCTGGATTTAGAGATATTAATTTCGAAGATTTATTTAGTAGTTTTGGCGATATTTTCGGTTTTGGCAGCGGTTTCGGCGATGTATTTAGTAGTATTAGCGATATTTTCGGTTTTGGTGGTCGGCGTGGAAGACAAAGACAAACGAGGGGCAATGATGTACGATTAGACGTGGAAATTACTCTAGAAGAGGCATTTCATGGAAAAAAGATGGAGATTAAAGTTCCCAAATATACACAATGTATGAAATGTGGCGGAACTGGTGCAGAATCATCAGATGATATAATAAGTTGTCCTGCCTGTAATGGAACCGGACAAAGACGCATAGTACGCTCCACCGCTTTTGGACAAATGATTAACATTACTACTTGTAGTAAATGCAATGGCTCAGGAAGGGCAATTCGCCATAAATGTAAAGAATGTAAAGGTACAGGTAGGATAAAAAAGTCGAAGAAGATCTCAATCGACATTCCACCAGGTGTAGAAAGTGGAACCAGGCTTCGAATTCAAGGAGAAGGCGAAGCTGGTCCGCACGGTGCGCCTCCTGGTGATCTCTATCTTGTAATTCATGTCAAACCTCATAAGATTTTTGAGCGTCATGATGAACATCTTCTCTGCGAAAAGACTATAACTTTTAGCCAAGCTGTTTTAGGTGATAAAATCCCAATTGAAACTCTGGATGGGCATACCACATTAACGATTCCAGCTGGAACGAAAAGTGGTACTGTTTTCCGCCTAAAAGGTAAAGGTATGCCAAGAATCCGCCGATATGGGCGCGGCGATCTTTTATGTAAAATCGAAGTAGAAATTCCTAAAAAGATAACAAAAGAGCAGCGGGAATTATTAATAAAACTAAAAGAGTTGGGAATGTAAAAGTGGATCAAATTCTCTATATTGATGAAGTTATAAATTCTTTAAAGGAAGCAGGATATATCGTTCCCAGGCCCATGGGTTTATTTGATCCGCAATATTGGAATAAAAGCTCATTTGATATTGTGGCGAGAAAAGATGTTCTGTTAATGATAAAAATAGTTACGAATATTGATGTTATTTCCAATGAATTAGTTGAAGATTTAAAATTAATTTCCTTTTTCTTCAATGGAATTCCCTTACTTATTGGGAAAGAAACCCGGAAAGAACCGCTCCGTGATGATGTCGTATATGAACGGAGAGGTATTCCTGCTATGAATTTAACTACCTTCAAAAAAATAATTAATAATAATGAAATTTACGTGATAAGTCGTAAAGGTGGGTTTTATTCTAAAGTAGATAATGAGAAAATCCGTCGAGTACGATTAGAACAAGGGTTCTCTTTACAAGATGTCGCCGTGCAACTAGGCGTTTCCCGAAAAGCAGTCTATTTATTTGAACGAGAGAACCAGATTAAAGCGGAAAATGTCGAACAGTTAGAACGCATCTTTAAACAGAAATTTAAACTCCCCATTAATATTTTCAGCTGGGAAATCGAGAAGGAATTTAATCCATCCGTGAAAGAAACTGATTTTCAAGCAGAAATCAAAGAAATACTTGCCGATCTCAATTTTACTATCGATTGGGTAAAGAAAGCACCCTTTGATGCGATTACATCAAACCCAGATGAAAAACAATTGAAAGCCGAAGAATCTTGTCTAATCACTAGCCTAAGTTTTTCCCATCGAATGCAACTTTATAACCGACTTGAACTGATCCGTGAAATTTCTAAGGTCGCCCATAAACTTGCTATGTTTATCATTGAAGATGGGAAACTACCAACGGTAGATAACGTACTCATTATACAGAAAACTATTTTAGAGAAAATGAAAGATATTCATGACCTCTATAAACTTCTCAAAAAAGTAATACGGAATTTTATTAGTCCCTAAAATCATCTAGTTTTCTTTGTTTTGCTTCATTTAGGATATTTTTCGCAGTAATCCATGATTTTCTTACAAATTCAGGTAATTTATTATGATTTTTCATCCATTCTTTTAAAAAATTTTGAGTCCTTGGATCGCTTGAATAGCCGCTCCCGAAATCAACTTTATATTTTCTCTGAAGCTTTTGAATCTCTCGATCTCTTATAACTTTGGCAATAATCGAGGCAGCACTCACAATCGGATAATTCTCATCTGCTTTATGCTCCGCTATGAGGCACTGCGGATCTATATGCATTCGTTTTTCTAGATATGCACGATACGATTCGATATTCGTACTTGGACAATCTAAGATTAATTGGTCTATATGAATCTCCTTTATAATCAAATTATACAATTCAATAGACTTTTCGGCCTCTAACCAGTTAAGATTACTATTTTCCGATTCTAATGCAGCATCAATTTCCTGGGGGGATATAATTATATATTTATAGGCATCTAAAATTTCTTTTAATTGGTCAAATAAACTATCGCGTCGTTTAGGTGATAACTTTTTACTATCTTTTACTCCAATCTCACTTAGATAAGATATTTTTTGAGCATTTATAACGGCGATTGCCATTACCATTGGTCCAATAACAGGTCCCCTACCGGCTTCCTCTATTCCTGCGATAATAGGCATTTCTTTTCCAAATCCAAATTTATTTCTGCCATTGTGCAACAATAAGTGCATGGTCCTCTGAATAAGGTGTTAGATAGGCGACCTCAACGATTTCAAATTGATTTTCCTTGAGAATTTCGATCTGTTCTTTATATACCTTTTGAGGATCCATCGTAACATCTACACTTCTACTCTTAACAAATAATAAGATCCACCCTTGTGATTTCAAGAATGCTTCTGCATTAAGGACTATTATCTTTGCTTGTTCTGGTTGTGCCACATCTGAATAAATTATATCTACCTGTTCTGGAATGAGCATCCGATAGGTATATGGATACCGTACATCCCCTAAAATTGGAATTAAATTATCACGAACTTCACAAATTCTCACAAGCTCTCTGATAACGCGTGATGAAAATTCAATACAATAAATTTTTCCTTGATTTCTCACTATATCTGAAAGATGGCTACATGTTGTACCAGAAGCCGCTCCGAGGTACAGGATATGCGAATTTTGTTTGATGGGTAGTGTATGAAGCTGCTTTATTATCGCCGCTGCTAACTTACTCCGATGGGGATTCCAAGCTCTATACTCTTTACCGTCTACTTCAATTATTTTTTCGTCATAAGATTTATGCCCTGGTGTATAATTTAAAGTGAGTAAAATTTCAGAATCATCACTTTTTCTGTACCAATAGGTATTTGCAAGGGTTTTGTGCAATTTCAATTTATTCGACATTTTCTTATTAGCCTCAAGACTGTTTATTTTTTTGGTTTATTTCTTTTACCTTTTCTTCGCTTCTTTTTATGTCTCTTAGATTTCTTTTTGGCAGGTTTTTCTCCTTCTTTTTCCGTTTTCTTTTCTTTCTTTGGTTTTTTTGGCGGAGATGGATATTTTTTCTTTATATCCTGTATGCGCCGATTCAAATCCATGAGGAGATTCTCGCCCATATATTCCCCTGAGTAGAGATCTACTCGGGCGGCAATCGATAATTTTCCCGCTAATGCACGAGCAATTTTCCCTTTAAGCCAATAAGGGGCACCATGAATTTCCTCCCACTGAAAAATAATTCCATGCTTTGGAGGTTTTGCCCCTGTCCGGAGTGATCGAAAAAGTGCCTTCTCTGCTCCAAGTACTTGAATCGTGCTCGAAGGCATTCTAGCTAAACGCGATAATCCTCCCGCTAAACTAATAAGCCTTGCTCCTAACAAAGCTCCCACTAAAGCTCGAATATTCGGAGCTACTTGCTGCATTGCTTCATCAATATATATGGCTAATTGTTCTCGTGTTTTGTAAAGTTGTTCTGTAATCAACGCAAACTGCCGAAGTGGATTCAATTCAAATTCCGTTATAGATCCACCCATCGAAACATTAGCTAATTTAGCGACTTCTTTAGCTTTCTCTGGGGGAAAGCCAATTATTTTTTCCAGTGATTCAGTATTTATGTTCTCACGAAATCCGAGTTTTCCTACTATCTTAACGTATGATGTATGACTAGAAAGGTTTTTATCGAGTTCTGGAAAATGTAGTCCAAACCATTCTCGAATTCGGCTAGCAAATACATTTAATGCTTTATCACAATCATCTACTGCCTCAATTGCTTGCGCAATGAATTGATCTTTCTGTTCGGAAATCTGTTTTATTTTTCGTCGTGTTAAAAGAATATTCAAATTTTGTACATACTGAAAAATTTCTTCTTCTGATCCCCAAATACCAAATTCTTGTATAAAAGGAATGAGTTTAGACCGTAAGATCCTTCCTGCGGTCGAAGGAAATTCAACGATTATTTCTTTATCTTTGAATAGATTTGTTAGTTGAACATCTTCTACTACTATTTTCTCATAGTTTTTCTGGGAAATTTCTTCAATGATTTCTTCTAATTCTGGTATAATATCTCCACTTTGTAAAGTCGCCAACTTTTCAACTACTTTATTAATATCTTCGTTGAAAAGTTTCTTTGCTATAATTTTATTCTCTTGATCTAACCCAAATATTCCGAAGGGTGTTTCTATAATAAATGCTCGAATTTATATCCCTCAATTTAATTGGTTTTATTTTCTACTTAAGATCTTTTTTCTAGAATCACCTAAAATAAACAATCTTTTCTCTCAAAATAAAATTTTTCTCAAATCTTTAAAATACTTTATAATATATGAATCCATAATCTTTTGGTGGAGGATTTTTAAATGGATCTAGCAATAGAGCTCGCTGGAATGAAGCTAAGGAATCCAACCATGTTAAGTTCGGGAATCCTAGGAATTTCTAGTTCTCTATTGAATCGCGTCTATCAAGCGGGCGCTGGTTGCGTAGTTACTAAATCAATTGGTCCGGTTCCTCGAAATGGATACTCAAATCCTTGTATCGTAGAAGTAGTTGGTGGCTATATTAACGCGATGGGCTTACCAAATCCCGGAGTGAATGACTTCTTAGAGGAATTGACCGAATTAAATCAATTGAATATCCCAACAATCGTCAGTATTTTTGGAGAAGATGAAACGATATTTGCTGAGATTGCTAAAAAAGTTGCAGAAAAAGGCGCATTAGGGCTTGAATTAAATATTTCTTGTCCCCATGCAGAAGTCTCCACGATTGGTCAAGATCCTGAAATTACAAAACGCGTTGTTAAAGCTGTCAAAAATACAGTTTCAATTCCTGTTTTTGTTAAACTAACGCCTAACGTAACTAATATCGTAGAAATCGCCATTGCTGCAGAAAAAGCGGGCGCCGATGGACTGACAGCTATTAATACTGTTCGCGCTATGGCCATCGATATCTATTCCAAAATACCGATTCTTAGCAACAAATATGGCGGCTTGTCAGGTCCTGCAATTAAGCCAATCGCAATTCGTTGCATTTTTGAGATTTACGAAAACGTAAAAATTCCTCTAATCGGGGTTGGCGGCATCACTTGCTGGCAAGATGCCATTGAATTTTTCCTCGCGGGTGCATCAGCTGTTCAAATTGGAACTGGTATTAGCTATCAAGGCTTATCCATCTTTCAGGATATCTGTAATGGAATACGTAAATACCTCCAATCTGAAAATTATTCCCATCTTTCAGAATTAATTGGTGAAGCACATAAGGCATAGGTGAAAAAATGCAGAAGAATTTACCTAATCGTCCTCATATGGTTGAAATCCGACAAATCGAACAAGAAACTCCGTTAATCAAGACACTATCCTTTTCTTGGAAAGAAATTCAGGAAAAAGCCTTGCCTGGCCAATTTGTAATGGTTTGGATTCCAAAAATTGATGAAATCCCACTCAGTCTCTCCGAAACATCTCCCTACCCATCTATAACCGTGAAAAAGGTAGGTACTGCAACCGAAGCGCTCCATGCATTAAAAGAAGGAGATCATATTGGAATACGAGGGCCTTATGGACATTCATTTTCCTTGAAAGGAACTTCTCCTTTGATCGTAGGAGGCGGTATTGGAATGGCACCTTTACTTTTTCTAATCCATCGATTACAGAAAAGTACCAAGAACCTTACCGTAATTAATGGTGCAAGGACTAAAGCAGAGTTGTTATTTTTGGATAAACTACAAAAATCCTCGAATAATGGTGTGAAATGCATATTTGCTACGGATGATGGCTCCTTTGGGGAAAAAGGGCTTGCCAGCCACATTGCGATTCAAAACTTAGAAAAGGGTAACCATGATCAAGTGTATGTTTGCGGTCCGGAGAAAATGATATATGAAATTTTCTTAGCGACCGAATCCCTCCAAATTCCCATGCAAGCAAGCCTTGAACGGTTGATGAAGTGTGGGATTGGGTTATGCGGGCAATGTTGTATAGATCCACTCGGCTATCGGGTATGTATCGAAGGTCCTGTTTTTAATTCTGAAATCCTTCGCAAACTCTCGGATTTTGGAAAGCACAGAAGAGATTTCGGAGGCAGAAAAATTCAAATTTGAAACATTTTTAAAGGGAAATGGTGAAAGTGGATAAAGAAATCCTTGAAATTTTAAAAGATTTACTATATATCAATGCCATCATCGCTACCGAATTAGTTCGGATAACTGAGAATACAGCCTCTATGGCAGGAAAACCAGAAACTAAAGTAGCCAAGTGTAGCGAAGAACACCAAAAATTAAACGAACAAATCATTAAATTAGTTAAGAAATATAAATCTACCCTCGCCAATATTCTTGAGAATCACGTCCTACCCCATTAATTCGATGATCTACACTCGCTACCCTAAAATTTTTTATACTCTCTCATTTTTTTAAAATACAACAAGCTATTCTAGGGTACAAAAATGAGCATTGAAAAACGAAGACGTTATAAGAAAAAAACTAAGAATATAAAACCTAAAAAAGAAAAAAAACCCAAAAAAGAACGACCCTTTAATCCTAAAAAAGAATTATCGAAAGAAGAAATCGAAGCACGGAAAAAAGCGCAACGTATAAGCATGTTTGACAAGAAAAAACCTTCTTACAGAAGGTAAATATTCATACGGAACTATATATATTTATAAAGAAGTAAATTATTTTTATGAGCATGGTCATTTATCTATTGCAAAAATATAAGAACGGCAGGATTTTTTTATGCAATCAGATGCGATTATCCGTGACGTCTGGGTAGTTGAGAAGGCTGGAGGGCGGTGTCTTTTCCATAAGAGCTATGGACCCATTAAATTAGACCCTGATTTACTTTCAAGCTTTTTAACTGGGTTAAATGCTTTTAGTGAAGCCGAATTAGGTGATACTGGAATTGAAAGTATCGAAATGGGTAATATGAAATGGGTCTATATAAATTGGAAGAATAAAATGCTTCTTGTTGCAGCCGCGGATAAACATTACGATACTGCCGCTCTTAATCACCGATTAGACGTCATTCGCAAGCATTTCATGGAAGAATTTGGTATTGACGAGGATTTTTTCAAGAATTGGAATGGAAATGTTGCAATGTTTTCAAAATTTGAGCCAAAACTAGATGAGCTCATAGATAGCTGGAGAAAAGTTTCTAAAGTAACGGATATTGCAAAAATGATGAACTTGCTCGAAGTTTATCAACAAATTTTCCATGCTTTTGCGAAAGTCCTACCAGCTATTAAACCGAAAGGACAGGCTGAATTAACAAAAAAAATGAATGCAATAAAATCAAAACTGCCTCCTTTCTTCCAAAGTATTTCCTATGAAAAAGCGGGCTGGAATATTCTAACTATTGATGTTACCGTACCTGACTGCCGAGAAGAAATCCTTCGTGAAGGGCTCCAATACCTTCTTAAATCTTTCGTTATTGAAATGAAAGCCATTTTTAAAGAGGAATTATTTTTTGAAATTGCCAAAAAACTCATTTATCCTAAAATTATCTCGGATTGGGAACGGATTCGAGAATTAGGGATTGATTCTTTCTTACTTAAGCTTTTTTTGACTTAAATCAAAACCGAATTAAACTTCACAGTTAAAGATTCCATAATGGGCCCAATCGAACAGTTTGCATCGGTTATTAAATAATAATAAAACGGTACAGCACCTTCGCCAACGACATCACCGAGGATATCTGAAATTTCAATTTTTAACCCTGAATTCGTCATTACAACCAAGCGAGGCTCTAACCCAGGGAGTGTAACGTAATTATGTAAGATTTCGCCATCCTTCAACCCCGCTCCTTTACTTCCTATATTATTTATATATATTTCTATTTCATCTCGAGCCATCCCATATTGAAAAAGGATTGAATTATCAAATGATGTTATAAAACAGCCATATACGTCTCCAGGATATTCTTCTTCGATTATATAATCTGCAGCTATCTCTAATTGCTCTCGTTTTGAATCAATATGATTCCAAGCAACACTATCCATCAAAATATCTCGAATAAATTGCTTTTCTACTTCCGGTATATTTGGTACTTTTCCTACTCGAATCATATGTTCATATTTAAAGAGGATTTTATTATAAATCCACTGGAGTTTGTAATGAACCATTTTATGGAACTGGTAAGGGTCCGTAAAACATAATATCATATATTCTCCAATGAAACTATAAATGCCATCAAGTCCATATACGTCGTCTGGGAAGTCGGTTGGGAGAAACCGAATATAGCCGATCTCTTGCCTGTAATTATTCGCAAAACTAGAGAGCGCGGATAAAAAACCAGCTATAAGGATTGGGTTTCCTTCACGAAAAGCTCGCAATTTTTCACTCCATGATTCTAAATAAAGTGGAATACCAGTATGACTCTGAATTGAAATACCAAGAATGGCCAACTGTCTTCAACTCTCTCTTTTCTATGCTCTCTCTGTTTTTACTTCTATTTTCTACCCATTCCTTTCCTAAGTTTTCTTTTAATCTTTCCTATCAATGCTTTCTATTTATTTATTAGGATTATACATTGCTGATTTTCATTATGAAGGAGAATATATAATGATTATTAGACATAGGAGAAATTTGCAATATTATATGTCTAACAGTCTTTAATTGTTCAATCCGACCAACTTTCATGACAATAGAATAAATCCTCCGAAGAGGTTAAAAATCTACCTATTTTATCTATCTCATGCACTATCGAGGCTTTTTAAAAACTATTTCGCGATTAATACAAACAAATACAATAATTAAT
>SUPS01000036.1:0-5828 GCA_005191415.1 Candidatus Helarchaeota ASGARD archaeon Hel_GB_A | reverse complement strand
TAATTAATTGAAATATTTTTAAGAATTTATTCTATGAAATAATTTTTTAAACTTTGAACTTTAAAAAATTTGCTCTATCCTCTCATTTATCTGAATATAGCAAAGAATGCGATGAAATATTTGGTTACTATCACGAAAATGGTGTAATTCTCAATGATACGAAGAAATTCTGCGAAGATCTTGACAAATATTTAAATTATTAAAGTTATACTTCTTAATAAATATTTAAATCATTAAAGTGGTACTTACTTTACAGAAATCGGTGTTTTCAAATGGGCGAAAAGACTGAAGAGAATACTGGTAATGAGACAATTTCTGGCACAATTAATAAAGAAGATCTCTTTATGCAATTGGAGAAATGGCAAGCTGCCTTACGTTTAAATAAAAAATTACAAGCAAATTACCGCGATGAAATAACAAAATATCGGAATTTAAGGGATCAACTAAAAGAAGAGATTAAAATTCTCCGCGAAGAAGCTTTAAAAGAGAAACAAATCCGCGATTCCATCAACAATGAGGTCGCCAAACTAAAAAATGATAGATCCGCTGCTAATGCACAAATTGCGGAATTAAAGAAAAAACGAAATACCGCTTGGGAAGAAGTAAAAAAAATTCGAAACTCACTCCGTGAAATAATTAACCGTCAGAAGGATTCCAAACGAAAATTAAAAAAGGTTTATCCATTGATGAAACGGTTAGAAGAGCTCGATTGGACAATTATGACTAAAACAATGCCTTTTGAGAAAGAACAAGAAATAATGAACCAAATAGATCAGATTGTTAATGAAATTGCAATACATCAAAGAGAGTTTGATTATAATACTATTACGTTGGATTTTGAGGAAGCGAAAAAGCAGATTGATGAGTTAAAAGAACTTGCTCAACAATACCACGAATTAATGCTCCAAACTGTTGCTGATGGTGAGAAAATTCACGCCCGCATCTTGGAACTTGTCAAAGAAAGTGAAAAACACCATCAGAATATGCTAGATCTCTTCGCCAAAATTGAACCTTTAAAAGAACAAGAGGAAGAAGCCCATCAAAATATGGTAAAAAATATAAAAGAATTAGAACTCCTCGAGAAAGGCAAACAGGAAATATACAAAGAACTTCGTGCCATCGAGAAAAAATTTGCCTATCTAAAACACTTAGAAACTCTTAAAAAACTTGAAGAGCAAGAAAAAATTCTGGATCAGAAAGCCCAGGAAGCATTCGCTAAATATCAGAGTGGAAAGAAACTCACCATGACTGAATTTAGCCTTTTACTCAAAAAAGGTTTAATTAAGAATGAATGAGATCTTTAGGAATGGATTAGGGCCCCCAACCTAACCCTGGCCACCCGACTGTCATATGCCATCCAATACTTTTTTGAAATACGAATATGCTGGAGAGGGTTCCTCCTAAGCCATGAGATATTGAAACGGTTAAGAGATTTGGCGTTTCATAGAAACTCCAAACCCAAATTGTTCCAGATACGAATGTGAAAGTCACAAGCGGAAAATTGAAGAGATGATAACTCCCAAAAATCGCTCCAGTCAATAAAGAAATCCTCATTCGGCTCATGGTAGGAAAAACTTTCCGAAGTCTTACATGAATAAAGGAAAGAAATAGCACTTGTTGGATGAACCCCCATAGGATATAGTAGAGGAATTGTCCAAAAAAATCAATCAAGAGATTTTCTTCTTCCAGAAGCCCCTGATCCACCAACCATGCAGAAAACCCTCCCCCCTCAGGAGTCCATAGCGTTCCAAGGATGAGGGCAGTAACAAAAATACCAAGAATTAGAAGGGGAGTGATGATTAGAAGGACTTCTTTGGCGCTCTTTTTCAAGTTATCTGTTCTAATAAAGAGCGTTTTCCAATTTCCAAAGCCTCGTTCAGCCGCTGTGTCCTTATGTAGATATTGAGATATGAAAAATACATACAATATGAAGAATCCCCCAAGGACATATGCACTGATTTGCAAGGCTAAATTTTCCTCAAACGGCGCCACAACTAAAATAACATAAAAATATACTGCTGTGACTACTACTATGTCAAAAGCATGTCCTTTCCGAGATTGCCAAAAACTATTTTTGGACTCCATGAGCTCACAATCTCAATATTTTAAACATAACTCATAGAAGAAACGGGTTGCAAACATCAAATTACTAACCGAAAGTCTTTCATTATAACCATGTACCATCGATGCAAGTTCCTTTGCTGATAATTCATCTATTTTCATAGGAACGAATCCATACGCCTGAATACCTTTTCTCCGAAAATGAAGCATGTCCGTGCTGCCAGGTGAAAGAATTGGAACTAATTTTGCCCCTGGATCAAGCTCCCCTATAGTCTGTTCAATTTTTTGATAAAATTGCGTATTCGTAGGAGTTAATCCACCTGGTTGGTCTATAATAGGTTCCAATTCTACTTCTTCAAATAATTTCTTTCCTAAAATTTTTCTCAATTCTTTATTAAGATCGGCTCTATCGAAGCCAGGGAGCATTCGGACATCTAGGATCGCTTCACATAAACCTGGAATATTATTTTCTTTCTCTCCTGCATGGATGACTGTTGGAGTAATTTTATTTTGAACTAGAGGATATATCAAATTTTCTATTTCTTCGTCTATTATTTTTTTCGCAAGCCACACGCCAAATTTGATGAACCTCTTTGATGTAAATATTCTCCGAGTAAGTGGGGCATACGGCAAATCCATTGCTTTTATCGTTTCCTTAAAAAGATCTTGGATGATAATAGGAGGTGTATAATGCGCAATTTTATCTATTACCTTCATCATCTTCACAATTGCCATTTCTTTTGATGGCCCAGGCATGCTGCCATGCCCCGCCCTGCCCCGGGTTCTAAGTCGAGTCCAGAAAATCCCTTTCTCACTAATCTGAATTACATAATGAGGGTACTTTGTCTTCATAGGTAGCAGTTGTCCCCCTCCCTCTGTAACCACGTTATCCGCTTTAATTAATTCAAATTTATGTTCTAATAACCATCCTGGCCCAAAATGTCCCCCACATTCTTCATCTGCTGTTGCTGCAAAAATAATATCCCCTTTAGGTTTAATGTTCTCGCGGTGAAGCCTAACAAAAGTTATGAGTTGCGCCGCTGTTGCCCCTTTCATATCTACTGCTCCTCTGCCCCAAATAAATCCGTCCTTCAATTCACCAGAAAATGGAGGGACTTGCCATTCATCCAAATTCTGCGATGGCACCACATCTAAATGTGATAAAAGCAATAAAGAAGGCGCCGATTTATCTTTACCTTCCAACCTTGCAATAACATTTCCTCTGGTGGGTGCACTCTCAATTATCTCTGATTCTATTCCTTCCCGTGACAAAAAACTATGTATCCATTCAGCCGCCTTGATTTCATTACCTGGTGGATTAGATGTATTAATTCTTATTAAATTTTGTAAGACTTCAACTGCCTCTCTTGCAAAATCTTTTTCAAAATCATAAATCTTTGTCTCATCAATGTCCATAGCCTTTCCTTCCAATTCAATTATCAAATACACATTATCTAAACAAATACACATCATCAATTAGGTTTTTTAAGGTAGTTTTATAATGGCATGGAATCTATGTGACTCATCTACTTCAGCAGTTCGGAGTAAGATATTATGGGAAAAAAATACTCTAAGGTCAAACCAAGCCAAGCTAAAGTCCTGGAGGAACTAGAGAAGCGAATTGGTAAAGAAATCAAGCATAAGAAGAAGATCCAATGGGATATATTTGGATACAGAGCTGAAGAACAAGAAATAGTTGAATTAAATTTAAATTTCAAAGAGATAAAAGATTTACCAGAATCTATTGGGAATTTAGAATCATTAGAAAAGTTATTTTTGCATAAAAATCAATTAAAAACACTGCCAGACTCCTTTGGTAATTTAAAATCACTTAAAATCCTCGCATTAGGCGAAAATAAGCTAAAGAAACTTCCCGATTCCTTTAGTAATCTTAAATCGCTAAAGGAATTGTGGTTGAATGATAATCGATTAACCGAACTGCCAACTTCTTTTGGCAAATTAAAATTTCTCCAAGATCTAAATCTCGAGCATAATCGATTGACCTCTCTTCCGAACTCCTTTGGCAATTTAAAAAATCTCATTTCTTTGGATTTGAGTCATAATCAATTAGTGACTCTTCCCGAATCATTTGGCAAATTAAAATCACTACAAATCCTGGATTTGGAACATAATAAGTTAGAATGGTTGCCTGAATCCTTTGGAAATTTGAGAGCACTTCGAAAATTAGATTTAAGTCACAATCAATTAAAGATGCTTCCTGGCTTCTTTGGAAACCTAAGAGCTCTCCAAACATTGGATTTGCAACGAAATCAATTAAAAACTCTACCCGGATATCTTTGGCGATTACAAAATTTATTCGAGTTACGGATATCAGGAAATCCCTTAGGACATGAATGGAATAAGGTTAAAAATAAAGGGACAGAAGCCATTCTTGAATTATGCCGAAAAATGGGTAGCGTAAATGTTTTTATAAGCTATGCTGTTGCTGATTTTGAAAGCGGTAAATATCCAATTGCCGAACTTGCAGATGAATTAAAAAAACAGGTCGATATTTCCTATGTTTATCATTGTATGCAGGACATGAAAAAAGATGGACAAATTGACAAATTCATGAACCAAACTATTCCTCAATGCCAATTCATCGTGTTCATTGCCACCAAGAGATCGCTTCAATCTCGCGATTGCCAACATGAACTAACTCTCGCTCGAACTCATCACTTAAAAATAATTCCTATTCTGGGTGACGACCTCACATGGGACGCCCCACAATTAAAAAAATTAGGTCTTACCCGTGAGTATGGCTTAACTTTTAAGGATAGAAACGTCCAGAAACTCAGTCGCGAACTTTATGATCATATCGTTCATTACAAACAAAAACATGAAGTATTCACGAAAGAAGAAGCCGAATTAAAAGCAGAACTCTTAAATATCAAACGAACCATCATTAATTTTCTCGAATCCTCAGATTTTGAAAAAATACTGAAACGAAAAAAGGAAAAATTCAAAGACCTCTTCCAAGCACTAAATTCCTATAAAATTACGCCTCAAGAATATTTCCTTAAATGCGCAGAACTTATTTCCTCGAAAAAGAAAAAAACTTAATTTTTTTTCAAAAATTAGCTTATCTTGAAAATTTGAATATGAAAAATTAATAAAGTTCAAAGATGAGGTCCGATATCTCAGCGATTTTATCGAAATCATTTTTATTGCGCGTAATTAGGGTAAGTGAGTATTGTAAGGCAGAGGCTGCAATTAAAACATCGGGAAGACTCAATGGAGTACCATTGCGTAGAAGATTCGCATCGATTTCAGCAGCAATCTTGACCGTTAAATAGTCAACTTGGAGAACTTCGAAATGTGAGAGGTCTTTTTCAGCTTCTTTTAGTTTTGACTTTAGTAGATTTTTATCTTTTCCAAACAAATAATAAATTCCTCGGAGATATTCCTGTACAGTAATAACTGAAATTGCTTTAAATGCAGGTATTGAATCGATTTCTTTGGCTTTTTCTAAAGCTCCTTGGTCATCACTTAAGAGATCAATAATGTATGTAGTATCAAATAAGTACATTTTATCCCTACTTAATTACGCATCTTTCTTATCAATTCCGTTTTTCTTTTAACTTCTTTTTCTTTCAAAGTATGATATTTTTCTTGAATCATAATCCATTCTTCCTTAGTAATTGTTTTTTTTCCAGCAATGTCCATAAGTTTTCCCCCTCTTTTTATAATTCTTTTGATTACATCGCTAAAACTCTCTTTTGGGAGTTTTAATTTGCTCAATAATTCGTAAACTTCATCTGATACCG
>SUPS01000271.1:3938-4795 GCA_005191415.1 Candidatus Helarchaeota ASGARD archaeon Hel_GB_A | reverse complement strand
TTACGCCGGTGAGTGGTTAATGGCAATACGAGAAGAAGCCGTCCGAAAGGGATTTGGACCAATGCCAGCGCATCAAAAATATACCGAACATATTGTAAAGGCAAATAATCCTTATATGGAAAAACATGAAGATCGATTAAATTGGTTACCACCAAATATAAAACAATCCAATGATGCAAAATTAGCATATTTTGTGGGATGCACCTCAAGTTATCGAGAAAAGGGCGTTGCAGTAGCAACTGTAAAAATTTTGACGGCGCTTGGAATTGATTTCAAAATTTTAAAAGATGAAAGTTGCTGTGGATCTCCTGTGTATATGACAGGACAGACTGAAATAGCGAAAAAAATTGCTGAAAAAAACGTTGCTTTATTTAAAAATGCGGGAATTGAGAAGATTATCACCTCATGTGCAGGCTGTTATCGAGCACTTAAAGATATATATCCAAACAAATTCGGGATTAAGCATGGTATCGAGATCATTCATTTACCTGAATTTCTTTTAGAAAAATTAAACAATAATGAGGTAATATTCAACAAAAAAATTAATATGAAAATTACATATCATGACCCCTGTCATATTGGACGCCATATGGGCATATATCAGCCACCGAGGGAGTTATTAAGGAAAATTCCTGGAATTGAATTAGTAGAAATGACACGTAATAGGCATAATGCTTGGTGTTGTGGTTCAGGTGGCGGAGTGCGATCAGCATTTAAGGAATTCTCGGCTTTTGCAGCACATGAACGAATTGAAGAGGCAAAAGAAACGAAATCTCAAGCAATTATTTCTTGTTGTCCATTTTGCTTAAATCAATTTAAATCCAATATTAAAAATAATGAAATCCAAGCATATGATC
>SUPS01000271.1:0-3928 GCA_005191415.1 Candidatus Helarchaeota ASGARD archaeon Hel_GB_A | reverse complement strand
AAAATTAGAAAATAAAATCTATATAATCTTCTCTAATAGAAAGATTATTCTTCTTCCAATACGATTTCTATATGAGTCAACGTCTTGAAATAAGGAGTTGAACGTCCGAAAGCTCGGGGGATATATTTCTTTATCTTCCTTCCTCTATGCGTTGCGGCATGAATAATTCTAACACGATCCAAATCTAATCCTTTGAATTCCGCATTGTTTTCGGCATTAGCAAGAACATCTAATACAGCTTGAGCAGCTTTTACTGGATACCTTCCGGCAGCCCATTTAAATCGATCTAATCCTTTCCGATGTGCCTGTTTTTTCTTATGCCGTTTAAATGGAATCGCCTGTTGTAATAGAAGAACCTTATCCAAAAATGATTTTGCGTCTTCAATCATCATTCCTTTTATAGCATTACACACTTCTCTTGCATGCTTTGGAGAACACCTTACATCACGACCACTTGCAATGGCGGTCCGATCAGGGTCTAGTCCGGAGATGGAGTAGCCGAAATTAGGACACATCTGCTTTAATCTCCTATTTCAATGGAATATACTGTGAAGAGCGTGTAGCTCCAATTCCTGGGTTTCCATGGATTACACGTTTGTGGGTTGGAGCGAATTCCCCTAAATAATGTCCAATATGTTCTGGAGTAATGTCTATAGGAATGAATTCTTTCCCATTATGAACTGCAATGGTTAATCCGACCATTTCCGGAGTAATAACCATATCTCTTGCATGTGTTCGAACTACGACCTTTTTCCCTTTCTTCAGAGCACGCCGAGCTCGTCTTAGGTTCTCTAATAGCTTTTTCTGCCTCGGCGGAAGCCCACGTAACATACTCCGACGTTTTCGCGCATCTAAAAGTTTTATAAATTCATCCATAGGCAAATTTTGTAATTCTTCGAGCGTGTATCCCCGGAATGTGAATTTTTTGACCATATAATCAACTCTGTTTAATTTTTAGTTTAAAATTGGACTAAATTTTAGGAAATTCGCCTTTATTTGCTTAATTTTTACTTATAGTCACAGAATGTAAAATTACATAAAAAATTTTCGCGGAGTTGTGGAATAAGTCCAGATTATTCTTTAGGAAAATTTCTAAAAAGGAAAGAGAAAAAATAATAAAAAAGGCTTCAGAGGCTTGAAAAAAAACACCTCTGGTTCTTATAACGAAGTTGATTATCCACTGGATTCTTCTTCTTCTTCGTCTTCCATGCTGAGTTCTTCTAACTCTTCGAGTGGTACTGGGGGTGGAGTTGTGAGCATAGTCCAGCCGATCCACATGGCTATAACGAGGATCAGGAGAGCTGCGATGTATAGCGGGAGGATAACGGCCCATCCCCACCAGGAGAGGACGCCCCATAAGGTAGCGAAGTCATATAAAAAGCCTGTGAGTTCTCTTGGAGGAGTGGTGTTACCATGTGCCCACCCAGCATAGACGAGAGCGTAGAGAGTGTACCATGCTAAGATCACTGCGGCACCGATAAAGATAATCAATCCATATATCTTATCACGTTGCATTTATTTCTAATCTCCTTTTATTTTCAAAATTCTTTGGGAATTTTGAGTAAGAAATTAAGTTTTGGTTATACGGAATTATTCTAATTGAGTTCTAATTTATAAAATTTTTGTTATTTCATCAAATAGAGATTTAATTAATGGTAAGAAAGAGTTATTTGATAGATGTTGTTAAAGTATAAAAGTTGACTGAAGGTAGAATGAAAAGTGGTAAGTTGGCGAATTTGTTACATGATACCAGGATTTTTTCCAATTGCAAAGGGAGGAGCAGAGGTATTTACTTTAAATTTATGTAAAAGCTTGCTTAAACAAGGACATAGAGTAATAATAGTGACGAGAAATTTAAAATTGCCAAGCGAAGCAAAGATTAAAGGAATTTATGTCAAGCGGTTTGCAAATATTTTGCCTTATAAAATAAAATATTATGGGTTTGGCAGGTTTTTAAGGTCAAAATATATTAGAATGTTAGTTGCCGGTTTTGACTTGATTGCAGTAGTTCCTGTTTTATGGAATTTACATAAAAAAAATAAGTTTCATTTAATTCATGCTTCGTTTATCTTCCCATTCGGATTGGCGGGGTTAATTTTCAAAAATATTTTCAAATTACCGTTAGTGATTACTGTTCATGGACCTGCTGATTTTTATGAAGTACCGCGATTTTTTAATCCAATCTTACGGTTTGTTCTCAGGCGAGCAAATGCAGTTGCGGTAGTAGGGGAACAATTAAAAAAGGATCTATTAAAGAGGCTTGGATATTTACCAATAAAAGTTGTACTTAATGGAATCCCAATAAAGCCTTTTGAATTAACAGAGAGAGAGTTACAAATAGAGAACTATAGCATTTATTCCAGGGATTTTGTAATTTTAACGGCAGGACGATTAGTACGAAGAAAGAATCTCGATTTATTGATTCGATCTATTCCCAAAATTCAGAAAAAAATAGCGCACAGTAAGCTTGTAATTTTGGGAAGCGGTATTGAGAGAAAAAATTTAGAAAAATTAATAAAAGATTTACAATTAGAATCCTCAATCATTCTGCCTGGCTGGGTTTCTGAAGAAGAAAAACGAAAAATTTTCAAAAGAGCAGATATTTTTCTCCAGTTATCTTATTTTGAGGGACTTTCCCTTGCACTTTTAGAGAGTAAAGCGGCTGGACTGCCAGCTGTTGTTTTAAAAGCAAGTGGATCCCTAACTGCAGTTTCTCATAGAAGAACAGGATTATTTGTCCGTCCACCGCTCACAACCGAGAAGATTGTAGATTGTATTGAACAATTATATAAAAATGTGGATTTAAGGCGGGTATTAGGGGAGAATGCACAGAAAGAGGCTAAAAGAAAATATTCTTTAGAAAGAATGACGCAAGAATATATTCAGATATATGAAGAGGTATTGAAATATAAATGACAATTATGAAAATTGCACTTATAGTAAATAACCTTGTTCCATTAAGTGGTGTAGGACGCGTTGTTATAAATTTAGCAAGTATATTGAAGAATTATGGGTATAAAATTAAGATTTTCGCCATTAATTGTGATTCACAATTCATAAAGAAGTATGGAATTTCGGATTCGGAAATTGTTTGTTGCAACAAACTGACTATCTTGGATAGAATGATTAAAGTCCCAGTTTTAGGATTTCTATTACAAGTAATTAAGTTTATTCTATTTGGGTTTTGGCTCTCAGTAAAATTAGAAAGAAATAAGCCCACTATCATCAATTCACATTATTATTTTTGTGGTTTAAGTGGGTGGATTCTTTCAAAAATTATTAATATTCCTCACGTATTAACAATCCATGGGATTCATTTGTCTAAAGCTCATATGCGGACAATTCATTATTGGGCAGATTATTTAATTTTGAATTTTATTAAAAAACACACTTTTTATTTAATTTCCGTAGACCCTACACTTAAAATATCATCTCAATTCAAAAAAGTTTCAGAATCTATAGAAGTTATTTTTCCCTGCTTAGATCGGCAATTTTTACATCTATTACAGACAATTGAACCCACTCAAACAATTAAATCAGGTTGCGGTAGTGGTGATGGATTAAAATTAATTTATGTTGGGCGATTAGAGAAACATAAAGGCTTAGAGGAATTATTAATGAAATTAGCAGAAAATAAATCTACTTGGGCAGAATTGAAATTAATTGGCTCAGGCACTCATGAAATTCGACTTAAAAAGCTGTCAAAAAAATTACAAATAGCAAATAAAGTAAAATTTTTAGGAGTTTTAGATGGGAGGAAAAAAATTCAATCTATGAATGATTCTGACATTTTTATATCATTTTCAAGATCGGAAGGATTTCCTTTAATTATTTTAGAATTCCTTGCTCTTGGAAAACCATGTATTATTTATCCAGTTGGAGGGATAGTAAGTTTCTATAAGGAATTTAAGAATAGAAAGCTTGGAAT
>SUPS01000035.1 GCA_005191415.1 Candidatus Helarchaeota ASGARD archaeon Hel_GB_A | reverse complement strand
TCTTTTTGCATAAGGCTGATCCGGATTTTCTAAAAACTCCTGAATGCCAACAATCTATAAAATATCTCATTGATCAGTTTAAAGCAAAAACTCAGGATTTTGATATTGAATTTTTCATTACCTCGATCTTTAATAAAAAATCCTTAATTGATGCTTTTTCACAAAGTATTCTTCGGCTCTTTCCGAAGTTAAACGCGCTCGATACCTTATTGAAAACCTTCATCGCAGATGCCGAATTAGACGCTGCGCTCTTATTTGATGAGAATTTCTTTATTGTGGGTAACGCATATAAAGATGAAATTTCAAAAAAGGAAATAATACTTCCTGCAATAAACGGATTATACTTCCTTTTTGAAGATCTCATTCGGGTACGCGAACAAGGATATGAACTTGAACTAAATTTACGAAAACCCGAGGGGAATACAGAGCTTCAATTTCTGTTTCGCCCTATTACTCTTGGAACCTGGCATCTATTTGTTTTATTCGTCGGACGTGAAATCATCGAAATTAACGCCTTGATAGAAATATTAAAGCGCGATTATGAAGCGATGAGTCCATTTTTCAAATAAAAGAACAAAGAATGAGATGATATTATGAAATCTATACGACATAAAGCGCTGATTGGAATTTTAATTTTGTTTCTACTTGGGAGTTTAATACCTCAATCATCTGCTCAAACCGTTTATCAAACGTACTTCTGGATAACTGAAACAAATATGAAACTGACTGCTATTCGGACCACGGGTGATTTAACATTAGATCACGTCCAACTAAGTGAAATTATTGTTGGAGGTCAGGGGAATTTAACATTATTGGATGGTTTTTATGGCGAAATCCTATGCAATTACAGTATCCCAGCTGCATCTTCATTTAATGTACTTGAAGTAGGCAATCTGGATGCCGATGCGTTCAATGAAATTGTTGCAGGCTCACAAGATGAAATGTTGGTTGTAGCTCTTGATTATAATACATCTTCTGGTAAATTAGTAAAATTATGGGAGAAAAATTACAATATTACGCATGCCCAAATAACAGATTTAACAGGTGATTCCTCAAATGAAGTGCTTATCAGCGATTCACTTGGAAATCTGACCGTCTTTAATAAAGACGGCGTTCTTATTTGGACAAAAAATCTTAGCACCCCGATTGATTATTTCCAATGTCTCGATTTTTCTCAAGATGGTAAAATCGATAGAATTCTCGTCTTAATGGAATCGTATGTGGCACTTCTTAATACGAGTGGTGCTGTAGAATGGCAAGCTGAATTAATCAGCAAACCCCTAAATGGTGTTGTCGGCGATGTACAAGGTACATCCGAACTAGAATTAATCGTGAAGACACAAAATGTTACAAATTGCTTCACTCAAAATGGAACCTTACTTTGGAATTCCAGTAGTTATTCAAGTAGCTCACAAGGTCTTCTCCTCTATAACTCCTCAGAAAGCCAGAAATTCGAAATTCTAATTTCAGGAAATACAGGTAGTTACCTTTTAAATGGTTCAGACGGGTCCATCATAAGAAATTATCTCTCTAATAGTTCTGTGACTTGTATCGCCATTGGCAAAATTTTCGGAGACACGTATGACTACCTTATTATGGGGGATCGCAATAAAAATATCACAATCTGGACTATGGAACCCGTAAATGGCGCTGTAGTCCAATTTATCAATATCACACTCTCTGATTCGGTTGTAGATATCATTTTACAGGATATGAATGCTGATGGAATTCCTGATATTGTTACAGCGTCCTCGAATGGAACTGTCTATGTCATTGGAGTCCCATGGTTCATTGATTTCAATTGGCTTCTCATTGGAATCGGCATAGGATGTATCGTAATCGTTATATCGATCGTAATCCTTCTCAAAACAAAATCATCCCCATCGAAAACTACTGGATTCCATATAAAGTAAAAGACTTCCCTCTTTTTTTAAAGATTTAAATCATTTTTAAACTGTTAAAAACAAACCTAAATCTTTCCTTAATTTTTGTAGATACGAGCAAACCAATTCTTTTCTAATAAAATTCTTATTAGGGCTATTGGTTAGTAAACTAAGTTATATATAAATTATTGGAGTGGTTGCAAAATGGCTACATCTTCCTTGGAAATGGAAGAAATTAAACCTGGCGTAACTTGGCGCCATTATGTTGTAACAGCTTTGGCAACTGGCGTTAGTGCTATACTGGCTATTTATGCGGTGATTATTGCCCCTGTAGCGCCCTTTCCAGGTGTTTCGGGATTATATTTAGCTGCAGCAGTATATGTTCCATTGAGTTTATGGCTAGGTATGTGGGGCTGTTTCGCGGGATATTTTTCTCAATTAATACTTGGCTTTGTAGCGACCCCTTTTGGAGTCTGGAGTTTACTATGGTCGTTTGCAGATTTTCTAGAAGGATTTGTAGTACTACTTGCCTTTCGTATCTTCAAGGCCGATGTCGATATCGGAGCTGATCTAAAACGTCCAACTACGGTAAAAATCTTACTAGGTGCTTTAGTCGCAAATTTAATTGTTGCCGCCGTCGCTACAGCTTTAGCTTTAACGACTCTTTGGATTATTACTTTGATTATTACTATAGGACTTCTTATCGCAATGTACATTGTCAATCCATCCCGGTCTTGGTTAATCTATGTGATATTTGGAATTTTTGTAGCGGCGCTTGTATCTGCAATTGTTGGCATCTCAATTCCTATACTAGGAGGCTTTGCCCCAGTTGAAGGATTTTGGGTCGGCTTAATTGGTTGGTTTGCTGGAGATCTAATCGTTCTTGCTGCTATTTCAACGGCACTCATGGTCACACTAACAGGATACATTAAAAAGACTTCAGTATTCGTAGAAGGATGGTTCTCCTAAGATAGGTGATTCAAAATCTCTACCTTATCTAAAACTTTCTTTTTTTATATTCCCTCAAATTCCATTATGACTAAAATTCATCCCTTTACTAAGTTAAATTTAGTATTTTGGCTCAGTATTATTGCCTTTATTCTACCTAATATTTATGATTTACTAATCTTACTAATATTCGACATAATTCTAATAATTTTGTCACGTGTGCCTCTTTTTTCAAAGGGATTTAGGAAATTTGTAATTATTTTCCTTTTAGCAAATATTTCTATATTTATAGCGTGGTTACTTTTTAGCACTCGCCCCGGGAATGTCATTTTATTTGAAACTTCTATCACAATCATTCCAGATAAGTGGATTTGGCACATATTAATAACCGATCAAACTCTCTTTTATGCATTATCTATTTCATTGCGCACTATCATTATGTTTTTTTTGATGTTATTTTTCTTCGCAGCCATTTCAGATCGAGACTTAATTCATGGCTTACGATCAATCAAAGTTCCATTCGCCATTTGCTTAATGATGAGTTTAACATTCCGAGGGCTTTCTATTTTTACGCAAGAATACTCCATCGTCCGAGATGCCATGAAAACACGCGGTGTGGAGTTCGATAAAGTATCCATTATCAAAAAAATTAAAAATTTCATTTCCATTTTTATTACTCTCATCGTTCTAATGTTTAAGCGTACAGAAGAAATGGAAGCTTCTATCGAGGCGCGCGGAATTCCATTTCGTTCAAAAAGAAGGACAATCTACCATTACTATCCATTTAGGAAAATAGACTATACTATTCTTTGTGTTTTGTTCCTCTTTTTGTCCTTCTCGATCTATTTACGCATTATTAATGGAAGTTTTATCCTCATGATAATACACTTATTTGGATGAGTAAAAATGGTGCCTATAATTGAGTTCAACGATTTTTCCTGGATGTATAAGGCATCAACATCGTTAGTTTTAAAATCAATTAATTTAAAAATTCATCGTGGCGAGTTTATCGGGTTAATGGGACCGACAGGTGCTGGAAAATCAACGCTGTGTCGTTGTATAAACGGGCTTATCCCTCTTCGCACAAAAGGATGGATCCGTGGAACTGTCCATGTCTTAGGGATGAATACACGAACTGCAAAAATGTCAGAGCTTGGATCCCGTGTAGGATTAATTTTCCAAGACCCCGAAACTCAATTCATTATGATGACCGTTGAAGACGAAATCGCCTTAGGTCTGGAAACACTTGGTTTAGATCGGAATGAAATTCGACAAAGAATTGAATGGGCACTCCATATTGTGGATATGGATGGCTTTGAAAATAAGACACCTGAAGATCTTTCTGGAGGTGAGAAACAAAGGGTCGCAATTGCTTCAATTTTGGCAATGCGTCCTGAAATTCTTATTTTAGATGAACCGACTTCTGACTTAGATCCCCAAGGTAAAAATAAAATTTTTCAAATATTAGAAAAAATAAGAAATCAATTCGACCTCACAATAATCCTTGTTAGTCATGAAACTGAGAAAATCCTGCACTTTTGCAATCGAATTATTGTGCTCCAAAAGGGTGAAATTCAATTTGACGGGCATCCTTCAAAATTATTTCAAGATTTGGCACTTCCACGAAAAATTGGCATAGCTGTACCAACCTATCTTTCGTTTAGATCATTTCTCCCTGAAAGTACTAATTTACTCGATCCTATTGTTACTTGTCAAGATTTAATTAAAAATCTAAGAAATGTAACATTTCCTTTTTTCGAAAAAGAGAAAATGGTTCCGCTTGCACCAAAACACCAAGAACCCGTGATTGAAGTCATCGATTTAAGTTATACCTATCCAAATGGAACTCAAGCCCTAAAAGATATTAATCTCCAAATATATCCCGGGGAATTTCTTGCTATTATTGGAAAAAACGGTTCCGGGAAAACAACCTTAGTAAAACATTTCAATGGTCTTTTAAAAGCAAAAACTGGGAAAATTCTTCTTTATCAAACACCTATTGACCAATTTTCAATTTCAGAAATCTCTCAAAAAGTTGGATTCTGCTTTCAGAACCCAGATCACCAACTTTTTAAAAACACTATCCGGGATGAAATTGAATTTGGTTTAAAAAATCTAAAATTCCCTCAAGAGGAAATAACACTTCGCTATAACGAAATAACCGATTTATTAAATCTTAAACAATTTGAAAAAACATCCGAATCATCTCTTTTTCTAAGTAAAGGTATTAGACAACGTTTAGCTCTCGCCTCCATCTTAGTATTGAAACCGAAAATTCTCATTATCGATGAACCCACTACAGGACAAGATTTTCAAATGATTGAAGAGTTTATGAAAATCCTGCAAAAATTACATTCACAAAACCATACTATCATAATCATCACTCATGATCCAAGAGTTATTTCATATTATTCAAAGTCCATTGTTATTCTTGATAATGGTAAATTGATTAAAAAGCTACCTACATCTGCTTTTCTTTGTGATACAAAATTACAACAAATAGCTGCATTTACGCTTCCAACTGAATTGAAAATTATTCAAACGTTACAAAAAAAAGGATTACTGCCTTCTTCGATTAACGATCCCAAAATCTTATTAGATGCCTTAAACCGTCTGTTGCATTAATTTTTTTTATTCGAGGGGGCGTGCAACAAGTTCTAAATATAGGATTCGAGCTTTTGATTTGGAAAGAATTTTGGATTCCTCTAACATGAGGGAATATTTGTAACCGAGCACTTTCGAAATAATAGGGCTCATAGCAAGAAAAATTTCAAGAAAAATTCGAGTTATTGCGGCACGCTGAGAAATTTCCCGGATCTTGTAATTAATGAAAGATTTTTCAATTATTTCTAATTCATCCGTAGTAAACCGATAAAAGATATAAAACCGAAAATCTTCAGAAGTACCACCTCCCTTAAAACCAAGAATCAACTGCTGTTTTCCCGTATTAAATGGAAAAAAATCATTTAACCATTTCCTGAGAAGTAGTTCCCCCTTCTTGACGAAAAATCCAGCAACATTTTCGCTTTTTTTAGTTTCTTTCTCCCAGTTCTCCCACTCTGCGCGAAAATACAGTTCAAACTGCTCGCATTTAATCTGATTTTTATTGTAAATCTGTTGTTCTAAAAAGCGTTGAAGTAAGCCTCGATCGTAGCGGGTTTTATATGAAATTTGATTGATAAACGTGGCGAAATCCAGCGGCACTTCGGTGAAACCTTCTATAAATCCCTAGAAAAGAATTCAGAATCTGATCCTTAAAGGTTAAATCTGATCCTTGAAGGTTATTTAGATGAATCCATAGATATAACTTTTTCATTATAGATCGGGAGGAATGGAAAATTCTTTTTGATTAAGGCATCTGCACTCAAAAAGCATCTTAGTTCCAGTAATTTGGCGTTCAACTCTTGTTTAAATTCTTTTTGGAAATCAGTTGCAAATTGTGTTAGTCCATTGACTAATATTGGACTAGATTTCGATGTTATTAATACAACCATTAAGGCAGGATCATTTGTGCGATGGATCAGCATCATTCCTTCATCGAATTTCACTTCTTTTACGAAACCTTTCCCCAAGCCTTCATTCAAAATGCCAGAAATTGCCTGGATTGCACCAGAAAGAAGCGTAGGATCCGCGATATTACGAGAATCCCAGTCGTAAGAATAAATTGGAACCCCACTTTCAGATTTAATACACATCAGCTTGAATACCTTGAAAGTTAAGATATATCCTAATTCAGGTTGGTGCCAAAAAGCATAGGCACATAACAAAGCGCCAGATCCTATGAGTAAATAATCTGATCCTGGAAAAATCCAAATCAGTCCTGTAGAAAAGGCGAGGAAAGAACCAGGACCTGCAAGAACGGCACCAATTAAATTCACTGAGGAATATCGCTTGACTGAGACTGGCGCATGAAAATGAATTTTAAGCATATAATAAATCCACAATAGTCCCGAAAAAATAAATGTGAGTGATCCTGTAATCATAAAAGGTCCTCGCATTGCTAGAGTCGTTTCCCCCAATAGTGAAACGTTATATGAGACCGAATTCACCTCAAAGGCAAAGATGAAAAGTGCCGTTGAGATGGTTGCTATAATAAATAGCTTTAGTGCATGGATATGTTCCCTTGAGATGGAATCCACCAAGCCCATTATAGCAAAAGCGAGAGGCGCAGAAATCACGATTCCAATTCTATAAATTGTGAAATTAAAGGTGAGATATGCAATTCCAATTAAAAGATTACCGAGCCATAAAAAAAACCATGTAAAAAACATGTAAAAAAAATGAAGATACTTTGTTTTTATGTAACCATTTAAACTTATAATGACTGCAATCAGCTCTGGGATCGTTGCAGCAAACATAATACCGGTCGAAATTAACGAAGACATTGACTACTTTAAATTTCTTCTGTTATTTAAATGCAATGATTAAATCTTAAAAAATTTTCATTTTTTCGCTAAACTTTTTTAACCTTCTGAGCGCATTTAATTTCTGTTTGTTCCCTAATTTAGCTTCGTCAAGGGCAATTCGTAGAATTTGAATAGATGAATCCATTGCCTTCCGATCGACTGGAAATGGGACTCCGTCCTTCCCTCCATAGGCAAAGCTAAACTTCACGGGGTCTTTCCATGAAGGGACCGCATTGTAAATCAATTCCGCGATTAATGCAAGCCCACGTACCGTTGCAGGACCAACACCTTTAATGGCAAGTAGTTCCTCATAATCCCGTGGCTGAAATTCATAAATTCGCCTGATAGTTTCCCAATTCATGCGTCTTGGCAATAATTTATAATGAACTACAGGGATTTTCAGTCCAGTTGGTTGGATCCATCTCAATAAGGATGTTTTACTATAAGATGTCAGAAGTTTATATTGATTTATAATTTTCTTTGGGTCTTCTTTTGCTAAATCGACCGAGGCTTTGCGTGTTTCTTCACTCTGAATCGCCGTCATGTTAAGGACATCATCATGCACAAATTCTCCGATAATATTTTCAGGAGGTTCTACTACGAAACTTTTCAAGCCTTCAGAATGCCAGTGATAGCGACGGGTCAGCCGCGCCTGTAGATTCATGCCCTGCTGGACAACTGTCCAATTGTTCTTAACCGATACAAATATACAATGATGATACAATTGATAGCCATCCTGGATGGCTGTATTATCAATTTTCGCGGTCATTTTACTGGCGTAGATTAATTTCTCAGTAGGTCCCTCAAACAGCGGATTTTGTCCTAAATCCCTCAATTCATAGGGGGTATTTCGAGAATTTCGCCCCTTTCCCCCACAACATTGAACTCCATGTTCCTCAAAATTGAGTATTGATTTTAGAACTCCTGTGGTCGTCGTCGTTGTGCCCGAGGAATTCCAGTCGAAACCAAGAACCATCGAAAGTGCTTGGAACCAAATTGGATCTGCAAGTCGTTTTAGGATGATATCAGGTCCGAACTCATCCGCAATTACGGCAAAAATACATTTAGCAAGAGGTTTCATCCGTTTTAAAAGCCACCATGGGGCTGCACCACCATGCAATTTTAAAGTTGCTATACCACTTCGCTTCATTAGGTCCCCTATCATTATAATTGTAAATAACTTCTTCAATCTTACGCAAATTTCGGATAGTATTGAACCCAATTAATATCTTTTAGTTTCCGCAATTTTGCGACGACTTCAGGCTTCACTGGATCATCAACTTTTAGAGCCATTAATTGTGTGCCTAAATGTAACAAGCGAGCGACCTGTAATTCTGCAATATTTATACTATTCTCTCCAAGAAAACTACAAATCGCCCCAATCATTCCAGGGCGGTCGAGAAATTCAATTAAGAAAAGATGCCCCGTAGTTTCAAATTTGATATCATATTGATTGATTTTAGTGACAATCAATTTCTGATCAGCTGTAATCTGACCTGTTATCGCATTTAATACTTCTCCATTCATTTGAATTTTGGCTTCAATAACATTCTGAAAGCTTTTGTCTGAAGTGATGGATTCAATTATCTGAATGCCTCGTTCTTCCGCAATTTTCTGCGAATTTATTACGTTAATCTCATCACCAGAGACAATTGTTCTTAGGAACACGGAGAGGAACGTCCGGGTTAAGATTGAAAGTAAAGGACGAGGAAGGTTCTCAGGGTAGCGGATTGTGATTTTATTAAAGGAAGTCTCTGTTAATGAGATAAGTATAGAGGCTAAATTTGTCAATAAATCCCGGAAAGGAATATATAACTCTCGGGCTTCGCTCGGTAGTTTTGGAAAATTAACAGGATACCGAGGAGGGTGCCCTCTTAAGACATTCATCACTTCCTGCACAATTATAAGCCCTACATTTCTTTGGGCGCCATACGTTGAGGCTCCAATATGCGGTGAAATAACAACATTCGAATATTTTAGGAGCGGATTCTCTTTCGATTCTTCTTCAACCACATCCAATCCAACTCCTGCCAACCGTCCCTCTTCTAGAGCCGCAATTAAAGCGGGCGTATCCACAATTTCCGCTCTTGAAGTATTGATGAAATAAACCCCCTTTTTCATACGGGCAAATTCCGACGTTGAAATCATGTGATAGGTATTTTCATTCAAAGGTAAGTGGAGCGAGATAATGTCTGCAGATTTTAAGAGATTATTAAAAGAAATAAGTTCAATTCCCTCTGATTCCAGCAATTTCGGGCTAATATACGGATCATAAGCAATGACTTTGAGCCCAAACGCTTGAGCACGCTTAGCTACTTTCCTGCCGATTCGTCCACAACCAATGAGCCCAATTGTCATTCCTCGTAATTCATACCCCAAGAGATCCTTTCTATGGAAATTCCCATTTCGAGTCCGTTCAAAGGCAACATGCAATTTACGACATAGAGTGAGTATCAGCCCAATAGTTAAATCTGCCACACTATCTAGACTTTCTTCGGGTGCATTAACTACCAAAATTCCTTTTTTTTCAGCATAAGCAAGATCAATATTATCCGTGCCGACACCAGCGCGTCCAATAATTTGTAATTTTTTCCCAGCATCAATTAATTCTTTATTAACTTGTGTTTTACTTCGTACAATTAATGCATCACAATTTGTAATCGCATCTTTTAGTTTATCAACTGAAGAATCCTCGAGATTTATTAATTCAAAATCTTTATCGTTCCGTATTAATTCGAGGGCGACTTCATCTAACTTTTCCGGGACCAAAACCGACCATTTCATGTTTTGTCGAACTCATTCTATAAATTATCGCAATCAAGAAATACCTATGATAATATCCTCTTTTTAATCTTCTTTAATACTCCCCTTACTTCAACATAAAAGAAAATTTAGATTTATAGCTTTATAGAATTTCACTAAAAAAGAGGAATACGAAATTTTCTATCTGTTTATTGGTTTTGAGAAGATTCATTCAATTAATCCTATTGTTTAATATATCAAGAAGTTGTTTACATAGTTCATAGTAGGTGTATTACGAATCATTAATTTTTTTATATTTTGATTGAATGAAAGAGGAAATAATATGTTAGGTAATCTTAGTGATGAAGAAACTAATGGGTTAATTTATTTAATATCCGAAAATGTTCGTGCTAATCTTCTAGGACGTTCTGTTGTGGAAAGCAGGCTATTTCCAGTTTCTCATTATATTCATACAGCCACTTATATTCTATATGATCAGTCTTACCAATACAATATCATACGTGAAATTGCCAAAGCCCTCCCTCCGGAAGAAATTGGCCGCCGAAGCAAAACTTTAGCGGCACATCTCAACCAACTTGCTTTCAATTCCTTTGCGATGCTCTATCTTCATGGAAGGGCCCAGGTTATTTATGATAAAATCCAACAGAAGAAAAAAGGAAAAGCCATCGAAGTAGAACCTGAAGAGAAGAAGAAAGAATTAAAATTTATTTTAGATTATTGGAAGCGGCTTAGTCCAAATTATCGGAATGATAAAAAGCTGACCGTTGAAGATGGGACAATTCAAATTCTTCCACAAGATCTCATTAATGAATTGAGACACGAAATGGTATCCGTTGAAAATAATCCCGAACTAATTAGGAAAATTAAACGTACTACTGCCCAATTAACAATTCGCAATTTCTTGGCTATGGGGGAATGCCGGGCTGGGATTTTTGAGCAAGGTCCTTATATAACGGAGTTTCCGGATGAAATTCTCATTTTTAAAGAATTTATATCTCTTTATACGGGTGAATTACCGCTTGGACTTGATCTTGGTGTTGATTTAGAAGAGATTCTCCCCATGATTTCCCATATTAAGACCGATACTATAGCTCCTGTTGAAAATGTAATTTTTGGAATGACTTTGAAAAATATGGACAAGTTACAATTCAATGATTGGGGCACGATGTTCTCAGAACCGTCGGATTTCTCAAAAAATATCACATCAATAGGACTCTGGACTCGAGAACCGATGCATCCAAAAGATTTAAGATACCCTGATAAACTTGGGAAAATTCAAAAACTTGATCTCAGTATGCTTGATTCCCTAATGACTTATGCTGAGCGTTCTACTGCAGAAATATATGTGGAATGCGCTAAATGGGATTATTTGCGAAAATTAATGTTGGGGGTCAATGTCTATGCCAATAGTATCGCCGTTTATACATTATACGCAGGGTTAGAAAGGCAATTCGATTGGAGCTGGACCATTGATGTATTGAATGATGTACAACGTTCTGAACTGGTCAACACTCAAGATGTAAAACGATACATTGACATTTTGGCTAAATATCCCCAAAAGGCACATCCATTCTTAAGCCGGTTCTTTCGCCCGAAGAAAAAACGAAAAATCGACCCCACTTACTATGCGCTTCAAGAATAAGCCAAAAGACTGATGTATTTGGTGCCAACAAAAAAGCCCAAACGACGCTTCTTCACGCGCCAATTCGAAACTATTTTTTTTGTTATTCTTATCTTAAGCGTTTTTAGTATCTTACTTTTATTTACAATTAATGATATTTTCCCAAATAATGGTGGATTTACTCGAAATATTTTTTTTGTGAAATCAGTTGAGCCAGATACTCCTGCATATTTCATCATTATCGATGAAATTAACCCGACAAATTCCCGTATTCCGGTAGATTGGTTACTTCATGGACGTGGCAATCTGTCCATTTTCAATAATAACCAATCGGCGTTATGGGAAGTGGAGAGCTATTTAAATCCTCATCATATCGTGAAGTTACATGTAATATTTATTCAACCTGAAGTGACTATTTCTAAATCAGCAGGTCCCTTCTATCCTACTCAGTCCTATGTAGATAATCCTATCACTGTCCACTATATCAAGGCCCGCCCCACTCTGACAGGCTCGATGCACATAGTCACCCTCTTAATTCCCTTAAATGGTACTCAACACCTTCCAAACCTTACCAGAGATGCCGAATCAGGAGTTACTTATATCGGGGATAGAGATCTCATTTTCACTCAAAACTCAGTCTCCCTCAAAACTTTTGATAACTACACAACAAATGCTGAAATATTGTTCATTCGCCGAAATAATTCAGAAATTTTAAGTTATATTTTAAAGAATGGGAATTACTTCTCACAAAATAGTCAAGTTTTTCTTAAGGCTGAAAACACAATCTCTGTAAACCTAGAATACCAAGCATCAAGTCTTAGCGGCTTATGTTGGGTTAATACTCCTACTCAAATTTCCTTATGGGTTCCTAACACCCCAAAACAAGTTCTTTTTAATGGTCAAGACCTGAGTCATACATATAACCCCGCGAATCAAACAACTACCTTTAATATACCCCAGAATGGATCACTTTTCCTTTCTTTCAATCCTTTCAAGTCATTCGAACAGAAAAATCCATCTTATGAATCTCCCACCTCTCGTTCTCAACCAATCTTCCCGAGTACTTCCCGTGCAATTAACTACGGAATCCATCCAATCCTTTATTTTAACGAAAGTAATCTCTCCTCCTTGAGAAGCAAGATATTAACTCAGCAACCTTGGTTAAATTGGTTTTTACGTCTTGAATCTAATGCTATTGGTCACCTCTCAGATAATATTTCTTCGCTGGGTGCTGATAATCGCGCCGAACCTGCGCTAAATTTAGCCTTTTCAGGAGTTATCCGACAAAATCTAACTTATATTAATAAAGCGAAACAATTTTTATTGGCAATGGATGAAATAACAGCTTATTTTAGCCATCTTCGCCGTGGTCGGGCGTGTAGTCATTATGCACTTGCATTTGATATGATCTATCCAAATTTAAGTGCTACTGAGCGGGCTGAAATCGCTGAGAAACTTGAGAATCATACCTTACCTCTCATTCAAAAGTTCCCCGCACTTCCTCAAAATAATCATATTGGGGTGGTCGCGAGTGGAATAGGGCTTTCAGGGCTCGTTCTTGAAAAGAATGACTGGGTGTCCCTCGCTACTACGGGAATTGACACTTATTTTTCGACTTGTTTCACGGCTGAAGGTGGAAATTTTGAAGGATATTCATATGCTGGCTATTTCTTAGAGAGCGGGCTCAAATTCTTCTATGGGTTGAAAAATGCAGGAGGGAAAAATTACTTCGCCAATCCAACATTTCTATCTTTTATAAATCACACAATTTATAGTCTTACCCCCCTCACCACTGCGACATTGTTTGAAGATTGCACAACCAATCCACAAATTATAGAAGATCTCCTCTGGGCAGCTCCATCTGTCCATGCTTATGAACCACTGCTCTGCAATTATTCGCAATGGATCTACAACAAACGACAACTCAATGATGCTCTTTCCTATGATGGAACTTACCTTGATAGCTCAGAATCTTGGACATCTGGACTAGTCACGCGCCTATGCTTATATTCTTTTAATATCACTCCTGTTCAGCCCCCACTAGAACCCCTCAGCATTTGGTCTGAGGTAGGACATGCCTTCTTCCGAAGTGATTGGAGTCCCAACGCTATATATCTCTCCATTAGCTGCAAAAATCGCCCTGATTATCTCTATCATGCCCATTATGATGAAAACTCCTTCGAGCTATGGGCTTATGGAGCTTGGCTCGCGGCTAATCCAGGTTATCCTGGTTATGGTTATGGGGAATACGATCGCATTATCCAGACTGAAGCCTCCAATACCCTCCTGTTCAATGGGAAAGGGCAACAACGTGTAAATGGAGATGGCTTTCGCGAACATTTTTCATCAACCCAAGTGGATGGATTGGTCGCCTCGGCGAATTCAATTTATTCATCCCCAGGAAACTACGCTGTGAATGAATATTTCCTTGGGGTCCTCATTTTCCTTTTTACAAATCTTGTGATCGTATCACTCCTGAGTGTCCATCTACGACACCGGGCTTATAAAACAAAAATTTTCTTCTTCCCCACCGAAACGCCATCAAGGTTCTCTACTATAAAATTCAAAAATCTTGTCCTTAAAACGCATCTTCTCATTGCATTAGGATTAATTTTCGGCGTAATTTCCTCATTAGTTTCTTTTTTCTTATTTACAAATACCTATATTGAAGGTTACTTGGTTGGACAACATGCTGAAATTGTAAATCTTATTCCTATCATTGAAATTTCGCTAATAATTATTTCAATTCCTCTCTTAATTCTAATACTTTCTTTCAAATTTAAACTTCAACAAAAAATTGTTCGACGAGTCGCCACATTCTCATCAAACTTACCTCCATCCGACATTCCATCACTCAAAGATAGCATCAAAATTTCTTATTTCCCGCAGATTTTCTTTCTTCTTATTTTTATTCCCATTATGCTGTTTTTTTACACTCCTATTCTTGAAGATGTGGTAAATCATATCTTCACGGAAGGAGGATCACTTATCGACATTCAAAATTACATTATCGGTGCATTGAATCAATACATCTGGCTTTTCGCCCTAACTTTGCTACTTTATCTCCCTTTCAAAATAATAGGACTTTATTTGGGAGGGCAAATCCTCTCAGAAAAACTAAGCCAACCCACTTCCGATGGGATATTAATGCTCACCATCGGCTACCTCCTTACTCTTACAATCATTATACTTGCCATATTTTGTTTGTCTCTTACTTTCTTTTATGTGCTAAATTGGTTAGGAGTTTCCTTTATCGTATAAAATAAAACCTTTTTTGAATTGTTTCAAACTTTAAAATCTTGTCTTAAGTAAACCACAATCTATGATATGATTTAGAAAAAAGTAATTTAAAAAGAATCTATTATGTTTTCCCTTCCTTTTCGTCCTCGTCCTTCTTAATCCTCTCGTAGACATTTAATCCCATAAATATTTCTTCGCCTTCTATCAGTCGTTTGTTTCCATGAGTACTAGCAATTATAAGACTCTTCCCACTTTTACTGGGAGGCTTCTCCTTCGGATTCAAGTCAATTTCTATAATCAACTTGTTTCCATCAATTTTATACAAAATATTACTTCCAATTTCTTTCATTTTCGCTTTTCTCCTTTATATTTCCAAGGAAATTTTTCTTAACTTTATACTTAACTTTATACTTATTTTTGTCTTTCTTAAATTTTTAAATCATGAAGATTTCATCCGAAAATTTTGTTATATTGCTTCTTTCCAAATAGACTAATAATTATTGGAATCGCGCTAGAAAAGAGGCTCCCACAACTATAGAGATTACTCCTATCCAGAAAAAGAACGGCGCCATGATTATTTGCTCAAACACCAATAATCCTGTAAGAATTGGGATTAAATTCATTGAAATTTGAGTGAAAGGAATAACATAAATCGCTTGTCCTCTCTTAAAGGCTTCTTGAGCCGCTAGTACTCCGAATACGGTCCCCACAATGGCACCAAGAATTCCAGCCGCTAATAACCATCCTCCCAATGGATGATTTAAATCCATAAGAGCTAAAGTGAAGATTTGCATGGAAATGGAAACGAATGCATAACAATTGCCAATTAAAAATCCTAAAAAGATTAGTTGAGTCTTCTTTATTTTAAGAATAGGGATCAAAAATAGTAAAGAAGATGCAAGAATTACTGCAAAGATAATCCAGAAACTGGATGCTGACGATAAAAAGCCATATAGGGTGGTTTCACCCACCACCCCTCCAAAAGAGATAATAATGACACCAAAAATAAGAATTCCAAGTCCTAAATATTCAAAACGTCCTCTCAATTTCTCATTGACCAGCCAAACTAATCCCAAAACGAGAAATATGATGCCAGCACTTGAGATCGGTTGGAGAAGCGTAATTTTAATGAGATCATAGGCAATAATTAGAAAGGGAAGATAAAAGATCGTTTGCATCAAAATTCCGAGAACCCATAACGGATCCTTAAGAAATTGATAGATATCTTTCATGCTTTTTTCTAACTCTTTGGGGGGAGCTTTCAAATTTACCTGCCTCTTCTGTAAAACCACTCCGAAATTATTGATTAATGCCCCAATCAATGCCAAAATTATGCCAATAGCCGTTTCACTCATCATATTCATCTACTTTTACCTTAAAAGAGGTCAAAATTCTCTATAACTGCTTTGAAAATTAAATCAATTATTCCTTTTTTTCATTGAGAAATATAAAAATATCTAAATGCCCTTTGCATATCCATGCAAACAATTATGGATACTATTTTTGGGATACTTTTGGCAATTTTAGCAGCGGCGATGTTTACGGTAGGGGTCGTTGCTCAAAAGAAAGCGGTTCAAGATTTACCTGAGATTAAGATGTCCGATATAAAGACGATTACTCCCATGATTAAAAACAAGGTCTGGTTGATTGGCACGATTATTGCCACATTGGGAGGGTTGCCTTATATAGCATCTCAAGCTTTTATTGGAATTGGCTATACTCAATTATTGCTTTCAACTGGGCTTATTTTTCTCGCGTACAGCGCTATTAAAATGCTTAATGAACGTCTAGGAAAATTAGAATGGTCTGGAATCTCTTGTATCCTGGCTGGGACTGTTCTACTAGGTCTTGCCCAATTGAGCGATGTGAATGTAACCTTATCGGAGCCTAATTTTCTCACGAATGCCCTTATTTTCTATGTTATATTCGGAAGCTTAATTGCAGCAGGGCTCATCCTCTATAAATTCACTGAATGGGGCGCTGCGAAAAATATGGCAATCAACTCCGGGATCTGGTTCGGTATAGGGGCATGTTCTGCCCAAATTGGAACCCTCGGCCTTGAAGAATGGAATTTGGTAATCGCTGCAATAGGCTTTCTGATCCTAATTATGGGGAATGCTATCGGCACTTTAGTCGTAAATATAGCATTTCAGAAAGGGAAAGCCATCATGGTCGTCCCGCTTCAAAGTGCAGGAAATTATTTAATCCCTGTGACTGCTGGACTTCTTTTATTCCAACAAACATTTACATATGGCCTCTGGTTCTATCCTTCTGTCGTTTTAATTATGGCAGGCGTGTTCCTCCTCTCACGAATTCAAGCTGAAATGGAAGAATCATTCGAAAAAAGTGGTCCTCAAGAGACAACTCCTTCTTCTTCCACAGAAACTCCTTAACGTTTAAATAAATTTATATACCGTTTTAGGACGTGATTTATGAATGGCAGTAACTGAAACAATGATTGGCGTGGTTCTCGCAATTATAGCTGGTTTAATGTTCACTTATGGTGCAGTTCTCCAGAAAAAAGCAGTCGAAGCCATGCCTGACATTAAAATGTCGGATCTAGAAACCATCAAGCCTCTTTTAAAAAATAGAACTTGGGTAACAGGTGTTATCATTGGCGTACTGGGTGGGCTTCCTTACGTCTTTTCGCAGTTATATATCGGAATTGGTTATACACAACTGTTAATCGCTACTGGACTCATCCTATTGGCGTATATGGCAAGTAAGATGCTGCATGAATCACTCGGAATTATGGAGTACTCGGGAATTACTCTTATTGTTGCTGGAACTATTTTTCTAGGATTAGCACAACTTTCCCCCGTCAACGTCACACTTTCTGAACCTAATTTCTTTCTGAATATGTTTCTGTTTTATTCGCCGCTTTTTACGGTAAGCGCCATTGGTCTCCTTTTCTATAAATTTTCAGATAAAGGGGCGGCAAAAATCCTTGCGGCAATCTCAGGGATTATCTTTGGCTGTGGCGCAGGCTTCTCCCAAGTGGGGATCATGGGATTAGCTGATGGGAATTGGCTGGTTTTTATCGTTGGATATCTCATTTTATTAATAGGCACCGTGATCGCCACGGTGATTGCCAATGTCGCCTTCCAAAAGGGGAAAGCGGTGGTGGTCATCCCAATCCAAAGCGCTGGAAACTATCTGATTCCTGTTGTCGCTGGCCTTCTCTTATTTCAACAAATTTTTGCATTTGGAATTTGGTTTTACCCTTCTGTCGTTTTAATTATGGCAGGCGTGTTCCTCCTCTCGCGAATTCAAGCTGAAATGGAAGAAGCACTCGAAGAAGCTGGCGAACAGGCAACACCTCCTTCTTCTTCTACAGAGCCACTATCCAATCCATAAAAATCCGAGATTAATTAAAATCTCTTTCTTAAATATCATTACAAAGCTTTTTTCACGTTTTATTTTCTTTTCATGTAAAATTAAGTACTAACAAGATAGTTAAGACCAGAAACCGCGTTCTTTTTTCCTAATATATCAATTCAATTAAAGATTCACAACTACTTAATACATAGAAATCAAGTAATATGTGATAACCTTCTTTAGGTTAGACAAATATCTATCTTTATTGTGAGATAAATGACTAGTCCAGCAAATAAATCTCAATCGCTTTTTGATACATGGACTGCTACATTAACAGAAAAAGGAAGTATTTTGGCATATTTTGTCATCCCGATTCTATCAACGCTATTTTTCATCGAGGCTTTCCGAATCTATGTTCCTGGAATGTATATTGCAATGTTTCACGTGGTATTCCAAGACCCAGGGTGGATGGGATCCCTCCTAACGTTATTGACACTACTCCTGTTGTTTCTCCCTCTCTTTACAAGTCGGCTATGTAAAATCTTCGGACAGGAGAAAATCTACCTTCTTTCTATTGTTACCATGGCTATAACCCGCCTATTAATCGCATGTCATCTCTCTTCCTTGCTCGATACCGTATTAGCTGCCTTACTCCTGGCATTCTATGCAATGTTCGCGAGTATTTTCTTGAAACGACTCGTTCAGAATAATTTGAACATGGATTTGAAAGCAAAAATAAGTGTTTTTACTGTCAGCTTCATTACTGCATTTCTCCTTGATCATTTAATTAGGACCATTGGGTTCTCCTCTGATATTTCACTAGTTCCTATTCATTTGAATCCGGAGCTTTGGGTATTCCTCCAATATCTCTGGCTATTCGTTCAGATACCTCTCTCCGTGCTTCTCATTTGGAGTTCAATTCGTACTAAATCTATCATTTTTCCTACCGAACCTGCCCAAGAACCCGAAGACTGCCGAAATGAACCGTGGATACTGAACGCCCTCGGACTCGGCATGTTTCTTTTCCTTCTATTCAACGTCTTTCTTTACCCCAGTGCTATCGCGGAATACACTGATACCCAATATGCCATAATCAATCCCATCCTCATCAGCGCAATAACACTAGTCCTGTTATATTTGCTTTTCGGGAAAGAACGGATGCTTTATAATTTCAGAATCAATCTTTGTTTCAATTTGGTATTAATACTCGCGCTGGCTACTTTTCTATTTTTCAACGCTGTCTTGGCACTTCCCACGGCAATCCTCATGGCTCTTTCGGTCGGAATTATGTACCTCAACGCACACCTTCTCATTCTCAATATGTCTATTACAAAGAAGCCAGGGAATCAATTGAAATCACTCTCAAAGCTTTTCAGCTATGGGTTTCTCTTTCTCATCCTCATGACGTTCCTCCACGACTTTACGACTGACCACGCCTTTACCATCTCGGCATTTCAAGGGATGGGCCCCCATATCCTCTTGATTGGCGGGTTCATCTTGCTGGTCATGACACTCTTGGCACATCTCCAATTGAAAACTTTTGAAGAAGGGAGGTCTGGTTAATGGCAACAACTGGAACGAAAAAATTGGTAATTCTTCTCTTATTGCTCCCCCTCATAATCTCGTTCATTTACACGCTTGTACCCATCCGAATCATTGGCGGCACCTTCGATACGACTCAGCAGGTAAAATTCATGACTTATAATATCCATTTCGGAGTGGGAATGGATGATGAGCTGAATCTAGAACGCATTGTCCAAAATATCCGCGTCGAAAATCCTGATATCATCGGCTTGCAAGAAGTCGAAAATGGACGAATTACCTCCGGAGGGATTCACATGGCAGAATGGATTGCAAGAGCCCTAGGAATGTATTACTACTACTATCCTGCCGTAAATGAGCATGCTTTCGGATGCGCCCTCCTCAGCCGCTATCCCATTGTCAACATTACCGCTTACGACATGCCGACCATCCAATTAGAACGCGTCCTAATCCATGGAACTATACAATTGAACTCCACTTTCACTCTTGACGTCTTCGTGACCCATTTAGGACTCTCGAACGACAACACCACCGCCCAAATCCAATTCATCTTAGATAAGACGAGTAAAATCCCAGGTCCTAAAGTTCTCATGGGTGATTTCAATCTCTGGAATAATACACCACAAATAAAAAATGTCACGTCCTTCTTCATTGATACTGCAAGCGCTTATAATCCCTCAAATCCAGGCGATACCTTCCCTTCATGGCCTGCACCTGAACCCGGTAACCGCATTGATTACATCTTCGCCACAAATTTTACCGCCCTCATCGATAGCCACGTTGTAACCGATATGATACCTGGTATCCACGCCGCTTACGAATTTGGGTCCGACCATCTTCCGGTAGTGACAACTCTCCAATATTAAATTCCTTTAAATTCCCCTTTTTTTTCTACGCAAATATCCTTTATCTTGTGCCAGAATTTAGAATGAGAATATCTACTCCTACAAAATATATTTCTCTCTAGCATTTTCTCTTCGGCAAATTCTAATCTACATTCTCTAACAATTTTACTGTTGTAATGCTAGAGCATTTTGTATTCAAAGTAAATTTTCCTTGAAAAATTTAATTGGGAGAGCGAAAATATTAACGCTAAAATTATAATTTTGTTACCGACTAAATTTAAAATTAAAACTATAGTATAAAATACTCTAATCGTAAAATAAAATATAGATCACAATCTTAAGCCGAGATTGTATGGTGAAATAAAAAAATTAATGATAATCATGAGCCGAGAGAGAATTTCTCTAGCATATTTGCAAAATAGGAAGCTTTTGGAAAGGATAGCGGATACTGATCCGTCTTTAATCTATTTTATCTGTTTTAGAGGAAATAGATTAGAATTTCCAATCGATTCGAGAATACTTGACATTGAACAGGCTTGTCGAGAATTAAGTAAATTTGATTTAATGATTTTCAATCCCCCTCATAATAGAAATACCCATGTGGTAACAGAAAGAGATTGTAATTTAACTAGACAAGGAAAATCAGTATTTAATGAACTCATTGAAAATAATATTTGTCAAACTATTCGCGATCAGTTAGATTTCTCTAACAATGAAGCTTTTACTCAAAGTTTTTTTGATATTTTTACCTTTGAAGAAGATCCAACTCAATGGATTGAAAATAAGCGGTTGGAGATACAAAAATATTATAATATCTCGTTAGCACCCAATAATCATCATTTCAAAAATGGACATATTACCTATTTTATTGATAATAATGTATTATTTGTGAGAATCGATTTAATATGCAATTGCGGCACTTTGAATCATAAGGATATAGAGCAGGAAAATTTAATTGATGCATGTCAAAATTACCATCCTCATCAAATTGTTTGCGAACATTGTGGAAACGAATATTGGCTTTCACCTGATTTATATTTTATTTATTC
>SUPS01000270.1 GCA_005191415.1 Candidatus Helarchaeota ASGARD archaeon Hel_GB_A | reverse complement strand
ACACTGCCCAACTTTGACTTTGAGGATCAAATTCATAGTCTAATTGGTAACGCCAAAAGAAAGTACCAGGTGGCGAATTAGGGCTCTCGAAGAAGTCCCCAAAATCCATAATCTCGGGTACTCCATTTACTACGTCATTGAAATCATCATCCCCTGTAAAATCAATTCCTCCCATTGTGTATTCGTTAGCATTAAATGGATCCACGGCGAAACAATCAAGAATATTTCCCTCGAAATTAATGGTTCCCACCTTATAAGTCCCTGATTGCGAAAGCGGGACAATAGGGTCTGGACGAACATCAGTATCAACCAACAATCCAAATTCTTTAGATGGGTTTGGTGAGAAAGAATTTCGGGTTGAAGCGAGAATCCCTGCGACCCCTTTGGATATAAGGTCCAGGCAGAAGGAGGTACCTGGCTGAGGGAACGCATTGAAATCAAACTTAAATGCCCCTGGGTCTTCGATCCATCCAGCTCTGCATGCGCGAATAAAGTAAAAAGGACGATGTCCATCGGTATAATCGGCAAAACCTGCTAAATCCAGTTGGGTTATCTCCACATGTAACCCATCGCCTAAGCTGTCAGTACCCGCATGATCGCTAAACAAGATGAAGGCATAGGGAAAATTGGAGGGATTGTTCCCATAACGTGCAGAACCAGGATTCAAAAACGCCTCTACCTGAGCGTCAGTGTATTGTCCCTCTGTCTCGTAGAGGACATCATTCGGCTCTTTTACGGCATCCCATATATTTGCTAATCTGCGCATGCTATCTTCACCTTTGTAATAACTTATTAGACCTGCCCGTCCCGAACTCGTTGAATTCCCCGCTAGTAGAAATGTAATCATGTCTTGAGGTGTTCTCCCAGCTAACCGACTGACTACTAACTCTGGCATATATCCTTGCACATCTAAGTTAGCCTCTGGTGTAAAATCTCCATAAAAGAAATCCGTTGCAACTTCCGCATTTGCGTAAGCTCCTACAAACGGTTGTAATGGACTGTCGAGGATACGCATGGGGATAATATTATCACCACCGACAAGCATCATGTAGAACCAATCTTCTTCTTCCGCCTCATTCGTGACTAATTCCTCAATATATTGAGCAATCAAATTCCGATCTGCGACATTAGCATAGATGAAATCTGCCCGCTCCACAACATTTTCCAATTGCATGAACTGGGCTTTTTGAGCTGCTGAAAAACCGAAGTAATTAAGCGCTGCCTCCGTAGCCATATCATCATCTATGTAGTAAATCGTCCCCTCAAGCCAAGAAGGAAGATGATTTACCCAAACAATTAGATAGATGATTAACTCGAGGACATCCATGGTATCATATTGAGAAAGTAAAGGACCGAGCCATAGAACCACTCCGATCTTTTTTTCAAAAAATGATGGATCAATTTTCGGTCCTACGAGCCAATCCCTCTTAATTTTATCCTCCTTGAGTATATAATAATTGTATGCTCTCGCATGGAGAAGTTCTTCTCGGAATGAGATTGTATCTCTCTCTGATTTTTCTTCTGGAAATGCCGGGCGTTTTATTTCTCTAGTAAAATTAGCTCGGATGTTGTATTTTAATTTCAACTTATCACCAATAGTCATTTCGTCCAGTTGTGATATCCTTGAGGAATTAAAATAGAGAAAATTACCAGTACGCTGGCTATCATCTATTGGAATTGGTGGACCATCGTCTATTGAATACCAATCCGAATCACTTGGCGGGATGACGGCTTCTTTCAATTCCTCTATAATTTCAATGTTTTTTACACCATAAATCAGGTCTGAACTCAAATTAAAAATTCCAATTTCATCAAGAGGAAGTCCAATAACTTCCAAATATAGCGTTACATTAAGATCTTCAGGTACGAGGTATCGCGTTGGGGGCGTAATTTCGCGTCGCATTTGCAACCTTGGAAATTTATCTGAATCGATATACATTCCCCCTTGAGTAGGATGCGAACAGGGCATCGAATCATTAAGGTTATATAACGGAGTTCCTGTTTCATCTAAGATACCGATATATAATCGGAAAATATAGCTAGGTGGATTTCCAGAAATTTGTTGAGATCGCACTAGCCCCGCAGGAATATCCCAAAAGGCGCTACCAAGGAGGCTCTGTCTCTGTGCCAGATAAATCTTTGTCTGATCAAGATACGTGGTTGAATCTACATCATCATAGAATCCCCATTGAACGGTCCTTGCCTGTTGTAGCTGCTCAATGTGAATTTTCCAAGTGCCTTCTATGGGGCAATTACCGGTATTGGTAATATTGTAGCTGAAGTGCATGACATGAGGATTGAGTTTAATCAATTTCTTATTAGTTTGATCCCAAGCCCATAGATAGGTCCCATCAAAAGCTAATCCGCGGAGCGTGCCCGCGTTTAAGACAAATTCCTCTTTATGACTGTTGTAATCGAGACCGCGAATAGTCCCCTGTTGGCAATCAGCATACCATATCAGTGAATTCGTCCAATCGACCGTCAATCCATAAGGAAAGATGGTATTTATAGCCCAGCTATCCAAATAATCGCCGCTAAATGGATAGATCTCATACATTATATTACTAGAATCATTAGTAACGCCCAAATATGAACCTAGCATACATAATCCCATTGGACGCGTGAAAGGAATACTATATTTGAAAGATCCATCGAAATCGCACGAAATTATCTCATTATTGTGCCGATATGCTATGTAAAATCCATGTTTGGAATGGTAGACTATATCAAAGGGATTTCCCGCGTAACCTCTTATCAAAATAGTTTCTTGAATCGCGCCTGTTTCAGCATTTATCTTCAGAATGGCGTTATTAGTATAATCTGTCATGTATAAGATTCCATCGTAGTAATCTAAACCATAGCTCGAACTGATGGTAGGAAGGGAATATTCTGCAATAGGACGGAACGTTCGGGAATAATTAATATGAAAGTCCGCTAATCTCAGTTTACGAATAACGATGGGCTTCCCCGAAACTGTAGGAAGGCTCACAGGAATTCCTCCCATAAAAATTTGTGCCATAAACCGATATGTGCCACAAGAATGGTTCCCAATATTCCATATTACATCAGAATTCCCATTTAATTCATAAAAGGTTCGGCTTGCCTTTAATGGAAGGACCGCACTAAGATTTAGGATATGAGTCTGGATGTTATACGGCGTTTTAGCCGATACTAGCCAGATAGCTAAAGTAATTGTTGGTGAACCTGAAACCGCCAAATTTTTCACGCTACCTGTAATTAACACGTCATCATTCGGATTAAATGATAAGGATTTATAAGGTTTAGAAAAAGGATCACCAACGTGGATTTTAACCGCAAAATCATTAGATTGTGTAGTTACCAGTAGTTCCTCAGAAATCGGCTCTGATACCGATGAACTTACCAAAAGAGCATTATCGCCTATGTGGATTAATGGTAACAAAATTAAAATTAAAAATAAGACATAACTCGTTTTCCGTCGCAATTCATACCCTCTTTTTGTCAATTAGTTATGTAATTCTATTTTTAGAAAATTTATACTTAAAAAGTTAATTTCTTTAACTAGAAAAGAATTAATTTGCCAACAAATGAAGACAAAAACTAAGATTTTGTTAGGCGCTCTTTTGAAACTTAGCTATAAAGAAGCCTTGTGTCCTATGTATAGCTGGAAACAAGCGACCAGTTCCTGGAATTGGTTTTTTATTAATTTTATAACTGGGCGCAATCCAATCAGGTAATTCCATTGGATCCAGTTGATTTAAGAATCGAAGAATTTGTAACTCTCCTTCTTCAGGATAGAGGCTGCATGTGGCATAAACGAGAATGCCGCGAGGCTTTAAGATGTTTAGGGCGGATTCAAGTAATTTCAATTGGAAATAACGATTCTGCTCCAAGAATTTTTTATTTTGTCGCCACTTAAGTGCTGGATTTGTAAGAAAGGTGCCACTACCAGTACAGGGTGCATCTAGTAAAACGCGATCAAATCGAACCCCTGATTTTAAAGGGAAGGTAATGCTATCTGCATTTATTATATGAATATTTGCAGTATGTAACTGCTTCAATAGGTGTTTCATTTGAATAGTTCTGAGTAGATGAACATCAACAGCGAAGATAGTAGCTTGATTGTTTGTATATTGAGCGATCAAACTGGATTTCATTCCAGGCGCCGCACACATATCGCAGATGATTTCCCTTGGCTGAGAATCTAGGATTTTTGCTACCATTGCAGAGGCTTTATCTTGAAAGATTAAATAACCTAATTTATACCATCGATTCTGTAAAATTTGAGATTTTTTCGTAATGGATATGTGAAATAGTTCAGGAAGTTCTGTGTCTTGCCTGAGGTGAATGCCCTCCTGCTTTAAATCGTACATTATTTGAGAGTGAAGGTCTGATTGATTGGTATCCTGCACTGTATTGATTCGAATCGTACATTCCCGCTGATCTGCTAGTGAATTCATAGCTCTTAGGTTCTCTCGCAAAAATTTAAGTGGCATTACTTGATTAAGGTGTTGTACTACGAAGGTTGGAACCGCTTCTTCCAAGCTTAATCTTTCAATATTCGATTTTCTTCGTAAAGCGCGTTGCCAATCAAATTCTGTCAATTTTTCCAAAAATCGACCAAAGACAACTCTTTCTTCATTAGATATAAAAAAATTATCCAATTCTTTCAAAATTCTATGATGCGAGGTAGATTCCCATATATTTCGATAAGTAGCGTAAAGATATAAGGCCATTAATTGAATATTTTCCTCTGATTGTGTAGAATCTCTTCTATGATACAAATTTCTTAGAATTGTTTGGATTATATAATTAATTCTATTCCAATAC